>NZ_BAABHO010000044.1:0-56365 GCF_039542135.1 Actinomycetospora chlora | reverse complement strand
GGGCGGTGGGCGCCGCCGGGGCCGCCGCCGGGCGGCGGGGCGAACTCCGGGCGCAGCGTCGGGAAGAGGATGACCTCGCGGATCGAGTCGACGCTCGCGAGCAGCATCACGAGCCGGTCGATGCCGATGCCGAGCCCGCCGGTGGGCGGCAGGCCGTACTCCAGCGCGCGGACGTAGTCGAGGTCGATGTCGCCGGCCTCGGGGTCGCCGTCGCGCTTGGCCTGGGCCTCGGCCTCGAACGCCGCCATCTGCTCGACGGGGTCGTTCTGCTCGGAGTAGGCGTTGCACAGCTCGAACCCCGCGACGATCAGCTCGAACCGCTCGCTGTACGCCGGGTCGTCGCGGTGCGCCCGGGCCAGCGGCGAGACCTCGCGCGGGTAGTCGATGCAGAACACGGGGCCGACGACGTCGTGCTGGACGCGCTCGTCGTAGACCTCCTTCATCAACCGGCCCGCGCCCCAGCCCTGCTCCCAGGCGAGGCCGAGGCGGTCGAGGGCGGCGCGGGCGTCGGCGAGCGGCATCTCCGGGTGCATCACTTCGCCGGTCTTGTCGGCGATCATGTCGGCGAAGCGCTGCCGCGGCCACGGCGGCCGGACGTCGATGGCCTGGCCCTGGTAGTGGACGGTGAGGTCGTCCCCCAGCGCCGCGCGCGCCGCGGCGACGACCATGCCCTCGGTCAGGTCCATCATGTCGTGGTAGTCCGCGAAGGCCTGGTAGGCCTCGAGCATCGTGAACTCGGGGTTGTGCCGGGTGTCGACGCCCTCGTTGCGGAACACCCGCCCGATCTCGAACACCCGCTCCATGCCGCCGACGATCAGCCGCTTGAGGTGCAGCTCGAGCGCGATCCGCAGGTACATGTCGAGGTCGAGGGCGTTGTGGTGGGTGACGAACGGGCGCGCCGACGCCCCGCCCTGGATGCTCTGCAGCACCGGGCCCTCGACCTCGGTGAAGCCCGCCTCGGCGAGGTGGGTGCGGATGGCCCGCACCGCCGCGTGGCGGATCCGGAAGATCTCGCGGGTGCGCTCGTTGACCTGCAGGTCCGCGTAGCGCTGCCGGTAGCGGGTCTCGACGTCGGCCAGGCCGTGCCGCCCGCCGGCCGGCGGGCGCAGCGCCTTGGCGAGCAGGGCGCACTCCTCGACGCGCACCGAGAGCTCGCCCCGGCGGGTCGTCATCACCCGGCCGCGGACGCCGATCCAGTCGCCACGGTCGAGGTCGTCGAACGCCTCGTGGGCGTGCTGCCCGACGACCGCGGTGTCGACGAAGAGCTGGACGGGTCCGGTGCGGTCGCGCAGCACCCCGAAGCTCAGCCCGCCCTGGCGGCGCAGGCCGGTGAGGCGCCCGGCGACGTGCACCTCCTCGTCGGTGACGGTGTCGGGCGGCAGGTCGCCGTGCGCGGCCCGGACCCCGGCCAGGGTGTGGTCGACCGGCCAGCGGTAGGGCTCGGTCTCGCCGGCGGCCCGGCGCGCGGCCAGCTTCGCGGCGCGCAGCTCCTGCTGGCCGAGGTGGACCCCGGCGTCGGCGTGGGGACCAGGGTCGGGGGCGTCCTCGAGCTCGCGGGTCTCGGGGTGGGACGTCTCGGCGTCCATGTCAGCGCGCGCCCTCCTGCTCTCGCGAGGTGTCGTCCGTGGTCACCGCGGGCGTGCCCGGCTCGTCGTCGGGACGGCCCGCGATCGCCTCGACCACGGCGTCCCACCGCCGCCGGTCGCGCTCGGGGAAGCGGCGCCGGGCCCGCAGGGCCTTGCTCGAGCCCTCCCGGTAGCGCCAGCGCGCCCACGGCGAGGTGGGCCGGGCCAGGCGCACGGCGCCGATCAGCGAGAGGATCGGCACCAGCAGCCCGAGCAGGCCGAGCAGCGGCCGGCCCTTGAACAGCGCGACCACCGACAGCAGGCCGCCGACGACGATCGTGATCACGACGGCGACGACGCCGTCGTTGGTGTCGGAGTCGAAGGGGTTGGCCCCGACGACGAGCAGGGCCATCAGCGCGCCGACCACGAGCACGGCGTCGACGGAGACCCGACCCTCCCGCTCCCAGTACACGTCGGAGAGGTGCAGCCAGAGCGCGAACTCGTCGAGCGTCAGCGCGGCGCCCGCCCCGAAGGCCGCGGCGAGGACGTAGAGCCACGGCGGCTCCGGCTGGTAGGTGAACTCCCCGACCCCCGCCAGGAGCATGAGGAAGATGCCCCACACCAGGTGGTGGAGGTGCACCCCGCCCACCGACTGGTTGCGGAACGGGCCCTTGCCGGCCCGGATCAACCGCACGATCGCGCGGGTGACCACGAAGACGACGATGAACGACCCGAGCATCCACGCCGCGGCGGCGCGGTGCTCGATGTCGAGGGTGATGGTCACGGCACCTCCGCCGGTTCGGGCGCGGGAACGGCCGCCGCCGACGAGCGCGAGAGCGCCGCGGTGGCCGCGATCATGAGGGCGACGAGCACGGCGATGAGGACCCATTCCGGGCCGTCGGCGCGGACCTGCTCGGAGAGCACGACGACGCCCAGCACCGCGGCGATCACCGGCTCGCCGACGGTGACCGCGGGCAACGACGCGGCGAGCGGGCCGGCGCCGAACGCCGTCTGCTGCAGCAGCGTGCCGCCGACGACGGCGACCACCAGCGCCCAGGTCTCCCACGACGTCAGCAGCACGACCACGCCCTCGCCGAGGGCGTCGACCACCGACTTGGTCAGCGCCGCGACGAGCCCGTAGGCCAGGCCGGTGGCCACGGCGAGCAGCGCCGCCCGGCGGGGACCGCGGCGGCGCCCGGCCAGCAGCACGCACGCGAGGCCGAGGAGGACCAGGACGCCCAGCGCCGGCGCCCACGTCGCGAACGGGGCGCGGTCGAGCCCTGCGGTCGGTTCCCCGACGACCACGAACAGCGCGAGCGCGGCGACGAGCACCGCCGCCCAGCCGATCTCGGAGCGCCCGATGCGGCGGCCGGTGATCCAGGCCTCGAGCGGGAGCGCGAAGAGCACCGTGGTGACGAGCAGGGGCTGGACGAGCAGGAGGGCGCCGAACCCCAGGGCCACCGCCTGCACCACGAACCCGCCGGTGTCGCCGACCGTGCCCGCCCACCAGCGCGGGGAGCGCACCAGCCGGGCGATGAGGCGTCCGCCGCGGGCGTCGTCGTCCGGCACGTCGGCGGCGGCGCCGCGCTGGGCCACCGACGCGATCGCGAAGAGCAGGGCGGCCACGACCGCGAGCACGCCGGCGAGGAGCGTCACCGGTGCGCCCGATCGGCCGTCGTCACCCGGACAGTGCAACACCCGCTCGGCACGCAGCGCGACAGGATCTCGATCAGGCCACCCGATCGGTGCACGACGGTCCGGTTTCCCTGTCGCAGAAGTGACACCGCGTGCGTACGGATGCCGTCACGCTCCCGCGATGTCGCGTTCGGGAGGATGGCGGGCGATGCGCCCGATCGTCGCGGTGGCCGCCACCGCCGTCCCGGCCCTGGCCCTCGCGGTCCTCGGCAGCAGCCACCCCGCCGTGCTCACCCCGGAGTCGGCGCCCTGGTGGCGCGACCTGCACGTCATCGGCCTGGTGCTCTTCCCCCTGCTGGCCCTCGGGCCGTGGGCGGTCGTGCACGTGTCCCGGCCGCGCGGGGTGGCCGGATGGGTCCTCAGCACCGCCGCCGCGGTGCTCGGCCTCGTCTACGCGGCCTTCTACGGGGCGCTCGACGCCCTCGCCGGCATCGGCGGCGGCCACGAGACGATGGTGCTCGGGCCCGGCCCGTGGGTCGCGGCGCTGTTCGGGATCGCCGACGAGCTCGGCGTCTACGGGTCCTACGCCTACCTCGCGGCCTCGGTCCTGGCCGCGGTGCTGGCGCTGGTCCGCGCGCCCGGGGCGTGGCGGCTGCTCGCCGCGGTGGGGGCGCTGTTCGCCGTCGTCGGCGCCTGGTCGTTCCTGACCAGCCACATCTACTACCCCTACGGCGTCGCCACGATGGTCATGCTCGCGATCGGGCACACGCTGCTGGTGATCGCGGCGGCCCGCCGGTCGAGGCGGGCCGACCGGCGCCCGCACGAGCCTCGACGCCACGCGGCGGCTCCGCTTGCATGAGGACGTGCCTCCGCTCCGCCTGCGCGCGCTGCGCCACGCCCTGAATGTGCGGCTGACCCGCGCCGTCGAGCGGGGCGTCGCGGCCGCCGTCGGCGGGCGGTTGACGGCCGCAGAGGCCGAGGCGCGGTCCGGGCGCGCCGAGGTGGGCGAGCTCCGCCGAGCCGTGGAGGGCCTGCGGGCCGACATCGCGTCGCTGCGACACGAGCTGCACGCGCGCGAGATCCGCGACCGCCGCGACATGCTCGCCGCGGGCGAGCGGGACGCTGTCGCCTCGAGCGCGGCCTTCGTCCGCGATGCGATGCCCGGCGCCCGGACGTTCCCGCTGCCGGGCGAGACCCTCGCCCATGCCCTGGGGCTCGCCCCGCGCGGCGGCCTGGCGCTGGAGTTCGGCGTCTACTCGGGCACCACGCTGCGCGCGATCGCCGCGGCGCGCGGCGACGGCCGGGTGTACGGGTTCGACTCGTTCCAGGGTCTGCCCGAGGCCTGGCGGGCCGGGTTCACCACCGGCACGTTCGACGACGTCGAGCCCCCCGAGGTCCCCGGCGCGGAGCTGGTTGTCGGTTGGTTCGCGGACACGCTGCCCGGGTTCCTGGCCGAGCACCCCGGCCCGGTCGACCTGCTGCACCTCGACGCCGACCTCTACTCGTCGACGGCGACCGTGCTCGAGCAGGTGTGCCCGCGGCTGCGGCCCGGCTCGGTTGTGGTGTTCGACGAGTACCTCAACCACCCCGGCTGGGAGTCCGGCGAGCACCTCGCCTGGACCGAGTACGTGGCGCGGGCGGGCCTGACCTTCACCTACGAGGCGTTCACCCACGACAACGAGCAGGTCGTCGTCGTGGTCACCGGCGTCCCCGGCGCCGGGGCGGCGCCTGGCGCCGCGGACGGGGTGGCCGCGCGGCACGACGGGTAGCGCCATCGCCACGTTCCTCAGCGGCTGCCTGCGCCGCCGCCCGGTCCCGCCCGCCGCGCGCCGCCCGGCGCTCCGCACGGCGGTCCTGGTCGTGCTGACCGTCGCGGCGGTGGGGGCCGCCGTCGCGAGCGGCCCGGACCGCGAGCCCCCGGCGGTCCTCGCCTCGCCGGCGGCCCCGGTGTCCGCGGTGTCCGCGGTGTCGTCCAGGGCGCCGACCGACCCGCTGCACCCGGGCGCGGCCGCCCACCGGGGCGGCCGGCGCCCCCCGCTGCCCGCGGCGCCCGTGACCCCGGTGCCCGGGCGTGAGGACTGGGTGGATCTCGGGGTCGGCGCCGGCGACCCGTGCTGGACGCCGCCGGACGTGGGACCGCTCGTGGTGTGCGCCCGTCCGACGGCGGGCCCCCCGCGCCGCCGCGTCGTCGTGGTCGGCGACTCCCACAGCCAGCAGTACGCCGGCGCCCTCGAGGAGACCGCGCGGGTGCGCGGCTGGCAGGTGCTGAGCATCCTGCGCGGCGCCTGCCCGTTCTCGACGGCGTCGGAGACCGTGCCCGGCTCGCCGGGCTGCGTCGCCTGGAACGCGGCGGCGATCGCCGAGATCGTGCGGATGCGCCCGGACGCCGTCCTCACCACCGCGACCCGCGACGCCCGCCCCGGCCTCACCGAGTCGACCCCGCCGGGGTTCGTCGCCGCGTGGCGCGCGCTCGGTCGCGCCGGCATCCCCGTGCTCGCCGTCCGCGACAACCCCCGGTTCGCGACGGCGCCCGCCGCGTGCGTCGCCGCGCACGGCCAGGACGCCCCGGCGTGCGGTGTGCCGCGGGCCGCCGTCCTCGCCCCGGCCGCGCCCTACCGCCTGCTGCCCGACGTCCCGCCCACCGTGTCGTTCCTCGACGTCGGGGACTACCTGTGCGGGCCGGTCACGTGCCCGCCCGTCGTCGGGAACGTGCTGGTCTACGCCGACGACAACCACCTCTCGGCGACCTTCACCCGCACCCTCGCGCCGGTGCTCGCCGACCGCCTCGTCCCGATCGTCGAGCGGTAAGCCCCCTGTGTTCCGTGCCCCCCTCCGCCCCACCGGCACCTCCGACGAGGCACGATCACGGGGTGCGCACGGTCCATCGCTCGACGTCGCGGCGCCGCCCGCACCGACCGCACCGACCGGGCGCCGCCGCACCGGGTGAGGCCCGCGGGTGACCTCGACGGCACGCCCCGACGGCGCCTACCGGGCCGACCGGGCCGACGCCACCGCGCCCGCCAGGCCACCCGGGCAGGCGCCGGACCGGGCGCCGCGCCCCGGCTTCCGGCCCGAGGTGGAGGGGCTGCGCGCCCTCGCTTCGCTCCTGGTGGTCGTCTACCACGTGTGGGTCGGGCGGGTGTCCGGCGGCGTGGACGTGTTCTTCGTGCTCAGCGGCTTCCTCGCCGCGGGCCAGCTCACGCGCGCGGCCGAGCACGGCACGCTCGACGTCGTGGCCCGCTGGGGCCGCACCCTGCGCCGGCTCCTGCCCGCCACCGCGGTCGTGCTGCTCGGCACGATGGTCGCCTCGCTGGTGTGGCTGCCGCCGTCGCGCTGGCCGCAGACCCTCCGCGAGGTGGCCGCGTCGACGGTCTTCGCCGAGAACTGGCGGCTCGCCGCCGACGCCGTGGACTACTACGCCGCCCGCGACGCGGCCAGCGTCGTCCAGCACTTCTGGTCGCTGTCGATCCAGGGGCAGTTCGCGCTGCTCTTCCCGGTCGCAGTGCTCGCCGCCGTGGCCCTCGGCCGGCGGGCCGGCAGCAGCCCCCGCACCGCCGTGCTCGTGCTCGTCGCCGTGGTCACCGCCACCTCCTTCGTCTACGGCGTCGTGCTCACCGCGTCCGACCAGCAGCTCGCCTACTTCCACAGCGGCACCCGCCTCTGGGAGCTCACGGCCGGCGCGCTGCTCGCGCTCGCCGTCGACCGGCTGCGCCCGGCGCTCGGGCTGCGCGTCGTCCTCGGCTGGCTCGGGGTGGCCGGGCTGGTGGTCTGCGGGCTCGTGCTCGACGTCGAGGGCGGGTTCCCCGGCTACCTCGCGCTCTGGCCCGTCCTGTGCGCCGCGGCGGTGCTCGTCGCCGGCACGTCCGGGCACCCGGCCGCCGCCGACCAGCTGCTGGCCGCGCCGGCCGCGCAGTACCTGGGCCGGATCAGCTTCCCGCTCTACCTCTGGCACTGGCCGGTGCTGCTGCTCGCGCTGCAGGCCACCCACCGCGAGGAGCCGGGGCCGCTGCTCGGCGCGGCGATCATTCTGACGTCGCTCGTCCTCGCCGCGGCGACCGAGGCGCTGGTGGAGCGCCCGCTCGGGCGGCTCGCGGCCCGGCGTCCCGGCCGCGCGCACGGCTACCGGGTGGCCGTGGCCGCCCTCGTGCCGGTGCTCGTCGTCGCCCTGGGCTGGCAGGCGCTGACGACGGTGCTGGCGACCCCGCAGGGCCGGCTCGGCGACCCCGACCACCCCGGGGCGGCGATCCGCCAGCCGGGCTTCGCGTACCGCGGCGCGACCCCGGCGGAGCTGCTGCCGCCCGCCGTGGCGTCCTACGACGACTGGGTCTACTACAAGGACGCCGGCAGCGGGTGCACGTGGGAGCCCTACCCGGTGCTCGAGCAGTGCACCTACGTCGACGCCCCCGACCCCGCGGCGCCGGCGATCGTGCTCATCGGCGACTCGCACATGCAGCAGTTCCTGCCCGCGGTGGCGCCGGTAGCGCGCGAGCGCGGCTGGCGCGTCCTGACGCTCATCCGCGGGAACTGCCCCTTCTCCACGGGATCGGAGACGACCGGCGAGCCGGAGTGCGCGGCCACCAACCAGGCCGCGATCGAGCACGTGCGCGCGACACGGCCCGCGCTGGTGATCGCCGACGCGAGCCGCAACGTGCGCCGCGGTCTGACCGAGACCACGCCCCCGGGCTTCGTCGCGGCCTGGCAGGCGGTGGGCGCGGCCGGCGTGCCCGTGCTCGCCGTGCGCGACAACCCGCGCTTCGACGCCGCGCCCGCGAGCTGCATCGACACCTGGGGCCGCGGCGCCGCGAAGTGCCTCGTGCCGCGCGACGACCTGTACGCGCCGACCCTGGCCGTGCCGCCGGGCGGACTGCCCGCGAACACCTCGGTGCTCGACCTCAGCGACAGCATCTGCGACGACCGGTGGTGCCCCCCGGAGATGGGGAACGTGCTGGTCTACCTGGACGACAACCACCTCACCGCCACGTTCAGCGCCTCGCTCGCCCCCGTCGTCGGGCCGCGGGTCGCGGCGCTGGTCGACCGGTGAGCGAGACTGGCGGCGAGAGACCCGACCGACCCCGACCCGCATGGAGCCCCGGAGCATGACCGATGTCGCCACCCTGACCACCGCCCGCCGCGAGGAGCGGCCGGGCGACGGCGGACGCCTGGTGGTGGGCCGCGGCCTGTTCTCCGGCCCCACCCCCGAGGTGCCCGACGAGCTCTACGTCGAGGTCCTGCGCGGGAACGCCGAGCGGCGGCGCCACCACGTGCGCGTCGGGCCGTACGCCCACGTCGCCACCAACACCTACTTCGGCCGCTTCCCGGCGAGCTACTGGCAGCGCTGGACCACGGCCACCGAGGTGCGCTTCGAGGGCCGCACCCGCGGCGCGGGCCGGCTGCTGCTGCGGGCCTCGGACACCAACGGGGTGCCCCGCACGCTCGCCGTGCACGACGCGCAGGCCGAGGACGTCGCCCTGTCCGCGCCGCTGGACCGCTTCCTCGACGGCGGCGGGCTCTGGATCGAGATCGTCACCGACGACGCCGAGCTGGTGCTGCACGACGCCCGCTGGACGGTCGCGGCGCCGGCCACCGACCGCGGCGCCTCGGTCGTGGTGTGCACCCACAACCGCGCCGACGACTGCGTCGCCACCCTCGAGGCGCTCACCGCCGAGCACGACGTCACCGCGCTGCTCGACGAGGTCGTGGTCGTCGACCAGGGCACCGACCGGATCGACACCCGCGACGGGTTCGCCGGCGTCGCCGCCCGCCTCGGCGAGCGGTTCCGCTACCTGCCCCAGCCCAACCTCGGCGGGTCGGGCGGGTTCACCCGGGGCCTCTACGAGGTGGTCTCGGCGGCGCCGCGCGACGTCGACGTCCTGTTCATGGACGACGACATCCGCTGCGAGCCGGAGGTGGTCGTGCGCCTCGCCGCGTTCGGCCG
This sequence comes from Actinomycetospora chlora, assembly GCF_039542135.1. NCBI lineage: Bacteria > Bacillati > Actinomycetota > Actinomycetes > Pseudonocardiales > Pseudonocardiaceae > Actinomycetospora > Actinomycetospora chlora. Next base: position 47,230 of record NZ_BAABHO010000044.1, on the reverse strand, counting down.
CTGCGTGGCCGACCCGACGATCGTCGGCGCGCAGATGCTCAACCTGCTGCACCCGACCCAGGTGCTCGCGGGCGCCGAGTACGCCGTGCTCACCGACCTCTCCAACGGCCACGTCAGCCCGGGCGCGTCCGGCGAGTCGGACGTGACCGCCCACTTCCCCGACGGCACCAAGAACGTGCAGGACCGGCGAGTCGACGCGGGCTACACCGGCTGGTGGTCGTGCCTGATCCCGTCCGAGCTGGTGGCGCGCGCGGGCTACCCGCTGCCGCTGTTCTTCCAGTGGGACGACGTCGAGTACTGCTACCGCGCCCGCGCCCACGGCGTCCCCACCGTCACGCTGCCGGGCGCCGGCGTGTGGCACGCGGACTTCCCGTGGAAGGACTGGGACGACTGGCACCGGTACTTCAACCTCCGCAACGCCATGATCACCGCGGCGCTGCACTCGCCGTTCCCGGCGCGCCACGTCGCCGGGGTGCTGGCCGACCTGCTCGGTCGCTACCTCGTGTCGATGAACTACGGGCTCGCCGCGACGCTCGTCGCGGCGGTGGAGGACTTCCTGGCCGGCCCGGGCGTGCTCGACGACGGCGGCGTCGCGGCCGTCGCGCGGGTGCGGGCCCTGCGCGCCGGGCACGGCGAGACCGTCGCCCACCCCGTCACGGCGGCGCCGGACATGGGCCCGACCGACATGGAGATCGTCCGCAGCGGGCCGGAGCCGACCCGCACCGGGCTGGTCATGGCCAAGCGGCTCGCGCAGCAGCTGCTGGGGCGCACGCCGCACCACGCCGGCCTCGTCGGCGCGGGCGAGGCCCACTGGTGGCACGTGGGGCTGTTCGACCGTGTCGCGGTCACCGACGCGGGCCAGGGCGGCGTCCGCGTGCGGCGCCGTGACCCGGCGGCGCTGAAGGCCCTGGGCCGCGCCGGCGCCCGCGCCCTTTGGCGCCTGACCCGTGAGGGCGACGCCGCCCGCGAGACGTGGCGCGCCGCGGCACCGCGCCTGACCTCGGCGGACAACTGGACGCGGCTGTTCGGGGAGCGTCCCTAGCCGCAGGCCGGGCCGTCGAGCGGCGGGCAGTCCTCCGAGACGCGGTAGTAGTCGAGGAGCTGGCGGGGCGTCAGCGGCGGCACCCGGCCGGTGCGCTCGGCGAGCACGTACAGCATCGCCAGCGTGCGCGTGCCACCCCACCCGTCGCCCACGGCCCTGACGTCGAGACGGCCGGTACGCAGGTCGGCGTCGAGACGCTGCAGCGTCGTGGTCTGGGTGCCGCCGGGGTCGACGGGGAACGGCCAGTCGCGCGGCAGGGCCACCGCACCCGCCGCGATCTCCCCGCGCCAGCCGGCCACGGCGCCCGCGGGCACCGCCACCAGGCTCGCGACGGCGACGGCGAGCACGACCCGGCCCGCGACGAGGACCCCGCGGCGGGGCGCGGCGGCGACCGCCCGGACCAGCGCGTCCACGGCCACGCCCGCGAGCAGGGCCACAACCGCGACGGCGACGACGACCCGCCGAGCGCCGGGGACGCCGCTCGAGACCGCGTAGAGCGCGAGCGAGGCGAGCCCGACGGCGGCCCAGGGCCACGTGGGCCGCGGCCGCAGCGCCACGCCGGCCACCGCGCCCGCGAGGAGCACCGCCGCGGCGAGCGCGCTGCCGAACAGGGGCAGCTCGGCGACGTAGTAGTACGACGAGCCGGACACGAACGCGTAGTCGGCGAGCTGGCGGAGGTGCTCCCCCACCGCGCCCGGGTCGGCGCCGGCCCGGCCGCCGCCGGTGACGACGATGCCGCCGTTGCGCCACCACAGCAGCGGGACGAACAGCACGGCGAGCCCGAGCGCCAGGCCGAGCACGGCCCGCGCCCCGTCCCGCACGCCGCGGACACGTAGCACGGCGGGGAGCAGCACGACCGCGGCCACCGCGAGCCCGGCCGTGTAGCAGGAGACCGCGACCCCGGCCAGCGGCAGGCCGAGCCACCACCAGCGCGTCCGCGAGGTCGCGGCGTACACGGCGGCCAGGCCGGCGACGACGTCGAGCGGGGTCTCGATGCCGACCCAGGCGAGCATCGCGACGCCGGGCACCACGACGGCCAGGACGCCGGCCACGGCGCCGGCGGGGCGCCCGCATGCCAGCCGGCGGCGCGCGACGAGGTACACCACCGCGGGCAGCAGCGCCGTCGCCGCGGCCTTCCACTTGCGCGCGTAGAGCAGCCCGTAGTCCGGGTCGAGGTGCCCGGCGAGCCAGAAGAACAGCTGGCCGCCGACGTTCGTGCTCCAGATCGACGGCTGCCAGCCCAGCCGCAGGGCCAGCGCGTCCCGGTGGGAGATCGACGCCTCCTCACCGGTGATGACCCCCTGGGCGGAGGCGCCGGCGGCCAGCCAGTGGAACCACACGAGGGCCACGGCGACCAGCAGGACGGTCACCACGACGTCGCCGCGGCCCCAGCCGTGCGGTGCCCGCGGCGCGGGCGACGGGTGCGACACCGCCGCGCGCAGGGGCACGGTGCCGGCCGTCGTCGTCATCCCCGGGGCGCCCGGGTGACGTAGAGCCGCGAGCCCCAGCGCGGCCCCGCGGAGGTGTCCTCGTCCGCGGCCAGGACCTCGGCTCCGCAGGACGCGACGAGGGCCCGCACCTCGGCCTCCGGGCTGCCGTGCATCTCCATCCCGCGGCGCAGGCGCCGGGCCACCGGCACGGGCAGCAGGCGCAGCGCCAGCCCGGCTGCCGTGGGCGCGGGGGCGGTGGGCAGCTGGAACACGACCAGCCCGCCGGGCCGCACGACGTGGTAGAAGGCGCGGATGTACTCGTGCGCGAGCGCGGTCGGCGTGTGCTGCAGGACCCGGCAGGTGTAGACGAGGTCGGCCGAGCCGGGCTCCACGACGTCGAGCTCCGGTCCGGTCGCGAGCCGGAAGTCGCACGCCGGGTCGTCGACGATCTCGCGGGCCTTCTCGAGCATCGTCGGGGAGATGTCGAGGCCGACGACCTCGGCGAACCCGGCCGCGGCGAGGCCGTGGCTCAGGCGCCCGGCCCCGCACCCGAAGTCGACCGCGCGGCCGCGCTCCGGCGCCGCCCCGAGCTCGGCCAGCCGCGCGAGCAGCGTGGTGACCTCGGCGGCGCCGGTGGCGAGGAACTCCGCGGGCGACCAGCCGCCGCCCGCCTTCTCGCGGTCGGTCAGCACCGCCCACATCGGATCCTCGCGCCCCAGGCGCGTCCACGTCTGCGAGACGTCCTCGATCCCGTCGCTCGGGTGGGTGGCCAACGGTTCCTCCGGCGGAGTTGTCGGGCCGCGGGGTCAGCGCCCGGCAGCCTTGGCGAACACGGCGTCGTAGGCGTCGAGCACGGCGTCGACGCTGTAGCGCGCGGCCGCCGCACCGGCGCCGGCCCCGGCGTCGGGCGGATCGTCGCGCAGGCGGGCCAGGGCCGTGGTCAGACCCGGCACGTCCCGGGGGGCGACGACCACGCCGAAGCCGGTCTCCTCGACGACCGTGCGGACGCCCGGCAGATCGCTGACCAGCGCGGGGACACCCGCCATCATCGCGACGACCTGCACGATGCCGAACGCCTCGAAGGCGTTGACCGAGGGCAGGGCGAACACGTCGATGGAGGCGTAGAAGTCGTCGAGGTCCTCCTCGGGTACGAACCCGAGCATCGCGATCCGCGGATCGTCGCCGATGTGCCGGCGCACGCGCTCGACGACACTGCCGCCCGCCACGTCGAGGAAGTCCCCGCCGATGAGCAGACGGGCGTCGGGGTCGTCGAGGGCGAGGAACGCGTCGACGAGGTACTCGACGCCTTTTTCCTCGACGATGCGACCCAGGAAACCGACGTGCAGGCCATCACCGCGCCGGAAGGCCGGCCGGCCGGGACCACGCGGCGGGCAGGGCGGCGGCACGGCGACCATGCGCCCGTCGATCGCGGGCCACAGGCGACTGTGTCGCGCGTAATCCTCGCTGGAGACGACCGCGGCCACCGAACGGCGCAGCGCAGCGCCGCTGGAGAGGTCGATCGCCCGGTGCTGCGCCCCGTTGACGACGCGCCGCACGAGCGGGCCGTCGCCGGTGGGCAGGGAGACGTCGCAGTGGTAGGTCGACACCACCGGCACCGGCGACAGCCGGGCCAGCAGGCCTGCCTCCACCAGCGGCAGGTGCAGGTTAGCCACCGTCGATCTCGCCATCTCCCGCAGCGCGAGCCGCGTGAGGTTCAGGCCGATGGTGCCCTTGCCGACTTTGGCCAGCACCGGGGCACGCACCACCCGTACGCCGTGGACGACCTCGTGGGTCGGCAGCTCCGGGTCGTGCTTGGACGCCACCACGCACACCCGCCACCCGCGGGCTGCAAGACCTTCGGCGAGGTCGCGCGCGACGTTGGTCAGCCCGGAGACGTACGGGCTGTAGTAGGTCAGGACGATGCAGAGGTCGTTCCGGAGGTCGCCGTGCTGGTCGGGCTGCGCGTCGCCGTCCATCACCCTCCTCCGGCCCCTGCCTGTCCGATCTGGTCACTGTAGAGGGGACGGGAGAGGCGACGACCCACGGGCGCGCCGGGGCGACCCCGGACGTGCCCCGGACGTGGCGGGCCGGCGCGAGGCCCCGAGTCGTGCCGTGTGGTCGCCGCGCGCGTCGGCGTTGCTACCGTGCGTCATCCGACCGTCCGACAGGGAGCGCGCCCGGTGACTGCCACCTCGCGCCCGTCGCCGCCCCTCGGCGAGGGCGACGCCGCCGACTCGGACGTCCCGCCGCTCCCCGAGGGGCCCGACCTCGCGGGCGGGTGGCGCGCGCGCCGCCCGACCTGGCCCGCGGTGGCGACGGTCGCCGGGCTCGTCGCCCTCGTCTGCGCGGTCCTCCTGCCGCTGCTGCCCGTGACCGTGTCGCAGCCCGAGGTCACCTGGCCGGCCGACCCGGCCGATCCCCGCGCGACCACGCTCCAGCTCACGACTCAGCGGCCACTGTCCATCGACGTCCGAGCGGACTGCGAGGCGGTCCGCGCGGCCGCCTCCGCCGGCACGGGCGACGCCCTCGGGGCCCCGGGCGACGGGCTGCTCCTGGCCACGCTTCCGCCGGCCTCGAGCTCGGCCCGGGTCGGGTTGATCGCGACGGTGGAGGACGACCGGCTCGCCGTCGTCTCCCGGGGCGTCCCTCTCGCGGCGGTGCCACTCCCGCCCGGGCCGTGCGCGATCGCGATCACGGGCGATCTCGCCGGCATGACCATGACCGTCGACGGCCGGGTGGTCGGCCGCGCCGGCCCCGAGGCCGTGCCCGACGTGGACGCCCTGGTCACCTCGGTGCCGCCGCGTCCCGGCGGCGCCGGGCTGGACGTGCGGCTCACCGTCGACGACCAGTTCTCCACCTCGCCGACGCCACTCAAGAGTGCGGTCATCGTCCTGCTGCTCGTCGCGGTCGCGGTGGTGCTCGTCGCTCTGTGGGAGCGCGACCGCGTGGTCCGCGCATCGCGCTGGGACGACCGCGGGCCCCCCGGCCGGTGGGGCCTCGGCCGGTTCCGGCGCTGGGCCGCCCTGCCGCCGAGACAGCGCCCGCTGCCGCGGGTCGTCGACCTCGTCGTGCCGCTGATCCTGGTGCTCTGGACCTTCATCGGCCCGATGACCGACGACGACGGCTACTACGCCGCCATGGCCGCCAACGTGCCGCACACCGGCTACGTCGCGAACTACTACCAGCTCTACAACCAGGGTTTCACCCCGTTCACGTGGATCTACTACGTGCTCTCGGCGTGGCAGGGCGTGGCCGGGTTCAGCCCGGTCGTCCAGCGGATCCCCGCGCTCCTGCTCGGGCTCGCCAGCTGGTTCCTGCTGCGCGCGTACGTCGCCCGCGCCCTCCCCGCCGGAAGCGGTCGCGGGCGGGCCATCGCGCTGCACGTGGTGCTGGCCATCGCGTTCGTCGGCTGGTGGCTGCCCTACGACGTCGGTGTGCGGGCCGAGGCCGTCGTGGCGACGAGCGTCGTCGCGAGCCTGCTCTGCCTGCACGTCGCCCTGGAGCGCGACCGGTGGCTATTCGCCGGGATCGCGGTCGGGATCGCGTCCTTCGGGGCGACAGCCGCACCCACCGGGTTCGTGGCTCTCGCGCCGTTGCTGGCGTCGGTGCCCGCCGTGTGGCGCGGGCTCGCGGAGGTCGGCTCGAGGTGGCGACGGGTGGCCACCTTCATGGCGCTGGCCTCGCCCGGAGCGCTCGTGGGCGTGCTCGGGTTCGCGGACGGGTCGCTGCGCGACTTCACCCGCGCCCAGCAGATCTTCCTCGGGATGCAGGCGCAGGAGACCTGGTACTCCGAGATCGTCCGGTGGAGCTTCCTGCTCGACGACGGCGGCCCGATGGGCACGTACGCCAAGCGCTACCCGGTGCTCTTCGGCGTCCTCGCCCTGGTGTGCCTGCTCGCTCTCGTGTCGCTGGCGCGCGGGTGCGGATTGCGCCTGCCGTCGCGCCTGCCCGCAGCCGGCTGGACGCTGGTGCTGGCCTTCGGGCTGCTGTGGCTCACGCCCAGCAAGTGGACCCACCACTTCGGCACCCTCGCCACCGTCGGTCCGGCCGTGATCGCGCTGACGGTGGTCGGGGCGCCGGTGCTGTTGCGCGAGGCTCGCCGCGCGCGTCCCGAGGTGGTCGAGGGGACGCGGGACCGCCCGTCACGGTGGCTCCCCCCGCTGCCGGCGGTGATCGCCGTCGGCGCGCTCGTCGTCGTCCTCGCGGCGTTGAGCGGCCACGGCGTCCACAACTGGCCCTACTCGTGGATGCTCGGCCTGCCCGACCCCTACCGGGTGCCAAGCGTCGCGTCCGTCTCCTTCGACCAGCCCCTGTGGTGGCTGCTCGGGGGTCTCCTCCTCACCGCGGCGACGCTGCTGGTCGTCCGGAGATGGGCGCCGTCGTGGCGCCCGGTGGCGCCGGTGATCGCGGTGTCGCTGACCGCGGGGGCGGTGCTGCTGGTGTCCACGACGTACCTCGTCGGCAGCTTCGTGCTCGCCACCGTGAACACCGCCGACGGGTACTCCCCCTGGGCCGACGCCGTACGGGACCCGCTGGCTCACGACTGCGCCGCGGCGCGACAGATCGACGTCCTCGACCCGGCCACCGCCCGGCCGCTGCGCCCCCTGCCCCTTCCTGCCCCGACGCGTGACGGGACGTCGGTGTTCGAGCCCGGCGGCTGGTTCCCCACGATGCCCCCGCCGGCGACCGGCACCGAGGCATGGGGCAGCTTCGTCGCCCCACCGCCCGGACCAGGGGCCTCGTCGGGGGCCGACGGGCTGGTCGGCAGCTTCTCCACACCCTGGTACTCCATCCCCGCCGACCGCGACGGCGCCGCGATGACCACCTCCGTCGCGGGGCGTACCGGCGGCGGCAACAGCGTGCGGGTCGAGTACGGCCGCATCGTCGGCGACCGTGTCCTGACCGTCGGTGGCCAGGAGCTCGGCCTCGACACCGACGGCAGCGCCGTCGACTCGATGATCTGGCGCTCGGAGCTCCTCGAGGGACCCGACGGCCCCCCGCCCGGGGCCACCGTGCTGCGCCTCGTGGCGGAGGACGTCTCGGTCGCGCAGGGCGGGTGGGTCGCGCTGACCGCGCCGAGTGTCCAGACCTGGCGCACCCTGGAGCAGTACAGCGCGCCGGGCGAGGCCTCGGCGGTGAGCTGGCAGTACGCCTTCCTGTTTCCCTGCCAGCGCAAGCCCGTGCAGTCGCTGGGGATCAACGAGCCGTCCACACTCGGCGTCGTGTGGGGGGACCGCCCGTTGGCGTTCCGCTTCGACGGCATCTGGCAGACCGGGCGCGGTGGCCTGTTCGCCCAGAGCCTGCGCGACTCCGAGGTCACCGAGCTCGCGACCCGACTGCGCGTCGCCCCGGACGGAGCGGCCGGCCAGGTGTATCGCCTGATCCCCCGAGTGCCGCTCCAGCCCTCCTACCGGCTCGACGCACGGCGGGTCGTGGTGCCCGGGTGGGCGCCGGCCCCGAACACGACGATGTCGGTCCCGATCGACCAGCAGGCCGGTGGTGACCGCGCGGACGGGGAGCCGGCGCCCCCCACCGCGGGGTGAGTGGCGCCGACCGTCAGGGACGGCGGAGCAGGAACACCGACGACTCGCCGGTGCCGGACCGCAGCACGAGCCGACCGGCGAGGAACTGAGCGAGAGCCGGGACCGCGTGCAGCCCGGCGTCCAGCAGCTTCGGCAGGCGCCCGTACGGCACGTCCCAGAGACCGTCGGTGCCCTCGCGCTCCACGACGAACCCGCGCTCGGTGAGGAACGAGCGCCACTGCGCGTGGGGCTTGAGGTTGATGTGGGTCGGGTCGGCGAAGCCCATCCACGCGTCGCCGGCCAGGCGCCGGCCGCGGCCCGCCGGGTCGGGCATGACCACCAGCGCGTGACCGCCGGGACGCAGGATGCGCCGCCAGGTCGCGAGGGTCGCGTCTGCGGTGGGGTCGTTGAGGTGCTCGAGCACGTGGATGGCGGTCAGCGCGCCGAAGGTCCCGTCGCCGAGCTCGGCCGCATCCGTGGTGATCGTCGCGCCGGGGGCGTTGGCCCGGGCGGTCCGAGCGGAGTACTCGGAGATCTCGAACCCGGCCGCCGGACCGAGCGCGGAGAGTCGCCGCACGAGGTGTCCCGTGCCGCAGCCGAAGTCGAGGTAGGGGCCGCCGGCGGTGTACCGCTCGACGAGGCGGGTGTACCAGCGCAGGGCCGGGCGGTCGTCGGCCTGACCGTTGCCCTGGTAGTAGGCCTCGTCGTAGTCCGTGCTGCTGCCCGGGATCTCGCTGGTCACGCCTCGTTCCTCTCGTCGGGACCGTGGTCGGTCCGGCGGCGCGAGGCCGCCAGGATCAGGGCGCTCACGACGGCGCCCACCGCGCTGCCCACGCCGAACGCGACCTCACCGGAGAGGATCACGCCGGGGACCAGCCAGAACGTCAGGCCGGCGGCCACGAGGCCGGCGGTCCAGCTCAGCGCGACGTCGCGGTGGCGGCCGCGCGCCACGTGCACCTGCGTGACGACGACGAGCCCGATGTGGGCCAGCACGCCGCACAGGATGATGGCCAGGTCGAGCCCGCCGATGACGTAGTCCGGGCCGAACACCAGCGAGACCACGGACGGGCCCAGCCACCACGCCAGCGGCACGCCCACGGCGGCCACGGCCCCGAGCACTGCGACGCCCTTGACGAGCATCAGCAGCACCTCGGCACGGCGGTCGGCCGCCATCAGCCGGGTCAGCGTCGGGACCACCGCGGACTGCAGGGGCACCACCATCGACAGCGGGGCCTTGGCCAGCGTGAAGGCCGCGACGAAGACGCCGGCCGCGGCCTCGCTGCCCTCGCCGGCCTCGGCGACGACGAGCACCGGCAGCCCGTTGAGCAGCAGCTGCGCGCACACCGAGCCGACGAGCAGCGGCAGCGCGTCGCGGGTCAGGGCGCGGGTGGTCGCGGGCGGGCGCGGTCCCGGCGCCGGTCGGGCCCAGGCGACGGCCCGACGCCACGCCCCCGGCAGCTGCGGGACGTGGGCCAGCGCGATCGCGGCGACGAGCGCCCAGCAGAACGCGGAGGCGCTCGCCCCGCCGACGACGAAGATGGCCACCGCGATCCCGAGCCGCGCCACCGCGTCGAGCACCATCACCAAGGCGTGGCGCACGAGCCGGTCGGTGCCGATGAGCGTGCCGCGCACGAGGAACTGCCCGGCCGACACCACGCACAGGGCGACCAGGGCGAGGAGCGAGGACACGTCCCCGTCGAGCGAGCGCGACACCACCGGCAGCGTCACCAGCAGCACGAGCAGCGCGATGACGGTGAGCACGCCCGCGGCGCCGACGGCCGCGCGCAGCAGCGCGCGGCGGTCACCGGGCAGCGGGAGGCGGCGGGCGAGCTCCTGTTCCAGCGGCAGGAACGCGCCGAACCCGAGGACGAGGGCGAGCGCCCAGAACGACCCGAACGTCGCGTACTCCGCGGGCGGCAGGGCCCGGGCGACGACGGCCAGGTAGACGTTGACGATCAGGCCGGACACGAGGACGCCGAGGCCGGCCGCGCCGACCAGCCTCCTGGCCCCGACGCGGCCGGGCGCCGAGTCGCTCACGGCGAGCGACTCATCACTGGGTGCTGCGATGCCGGCCAGCCTAGCCCGCCGGGAGCCCCGGCCCGGCGGTGGGCGCGCCGGGGGTCATCCGTCCTGCTCCGCGAGCTGCCGGATGAGCCCGCCGTCGAGGACCATGCGCACCTGGCGCTCGGAGAGCTGGTGACGGAACGTCATCTCCTCCCCGTCGACGGTGCCGGTGATCCGGTCGCCCTGCTGCAGTTGCTCGTGGACGTTCTCGAACGCCAGGGTGGCGCCCTTGTCGACCTTGTCGCGGTCGCCCTCCTGCGCGAACTCCAGCGCGAGGATCCCGAAGTTGGCGAGGTTCTGCCAGTGGATGCGGGCGAACGACTCGGCGACGACGACGCGCAGCCCGAGGTAGCGCGGGCAGATCGCCGCGTGCTCGCGGGAGGAGCCCTGGCCGTAGTTGTCGCCGCCGACGATGGCGTGGCCCGTCGAATCCTTGATCTCTTCGGCGTTCGCCGGATAGTCCGGGTCGATCCGCGTGAAGGCGAACCGCGCGAGCGCCGGAATGTTCGACCGGTAGGGCAGCGCCTCGGCGCCGGCGGGCGAGATATCGTCGGTGGAGATGTCGTCGCCGACGGCGAGCAGGACGGGCACCTCGAAGGAGTCGGGGAACGGGTCAAACTCCGGCAGCCCGGAGATGTTCGGGCCCTTGACCAGCTCCTCCTGCGCAGCGTCCTCGGCCGACGGCGGCTCCTCGAGCATGCCGGGGATGACGGTCGGCTCGGGCAGACCGAGGTCCTCCCACGTCAGGTCGAGCTCCTGCGCGAGCTCCCGCGGGTCGGTGATCTCGCCCTTGAGCGCGCTGGCCGCGGCCGTCTCCGGCGAGCACAGCCACACCTGGTCGTCGGCGCCGCCGCCGGAGCGGCCTGGGAAGTTGCGCGGGAACGTCCGCAGCGAGTTCGTGTTCGGGGCGGGGGCCTGGCCCATGCCGATGCAGCCGAGGCAGCCCGACTGGTGGATGCGGGCGCCGGCCTGGATGAGCGACGTCGTGCCGCCCCAGCGCGTGAGGTCGGCGAGGATCGGCCGCGAGGTCGGGTTGATGTCGAAGCTGACGCCGTGGTGGGTCTGGCGGCCCTCGACCATGCGGGCGGCGATGGCGAAGTCCCGCAGGCCGGGGTTGGCCGACGAGCCGATGACGACCTGGCCCACGGGGGTGCCGGCGACCTCGCGGACGGGCACGACGTTGCCGGGCGACGACGGCTGCGCGATCAGCGGCTCGAGCTCGGAGAGCTCGATGTGCTCGGTGACGTCGTACTCCGTGCCCTCCTCGGCGACCAGCTCGGAGAAGTCCTCCTCGCGGCCCTCCCCGGCGAGGAAGCGCCGCACCTCGTCGTCGGCCGGGAAGACGGTCGTCGTCGCGCCCAGCTCGGCGCCCATGTTGGCGATGACGTGCCGGTCCATCGCCGTCAGCGTCGCCAGCCCTGGCCCGTGGTACTCGATGATCCTGTTGGTGCCGCCCTTGGTGCCGTGGCGGCGCAGCATCTCGAGGATGACGTCCTTGGCCGAGCACCACGGCGGCAGCTCGCCCGTGAGCTCGACGCCCCAGATCTCGGGCATGCGGATGGTCAGCGGCTGGCCGGTGATGGCGAGGGCCACCTCGAGCCCGCCGACGCCGATCGCGATCATGCCCAGCGACCCGCACGCCGGCGTGTGCGAGTCCGACCCGATCATCGTCTTGCCGGGCTTGCCGAACCGTTGCATGTGCGTCGGGTGCGAGACGCCGTTCCCGGGCTGGGAGTACCAGAGCCCGAAGCGGCGGCTGGCCGAGCGCAGGTAGGCGTGGTCCTCGGCGTTCTTCTCGTCGGCCTGCAGCAGGTTGTGGTCGACGTACTGCACCGAGACCTCGGTCTTCGCCCGCTCGAGCTCCATCGCCTCGAGCTCCTGCATGACGAGCGTGCCCGTCGCGTCCTGGGTCAGCGTCTGGTCGATGCGCAGGGCGATCTCCTCGCCCGGCGTCATCTCGCCGTCGACCAGGTGGGACGCGATGAGCTGGTGGGCGACGCCGTGCGGCATGGGGGCCTCCCGAGGCCGGTGGTGGGGCGAGCAGCGATGGCGGGATGGATACCCCGTTCGGCTGCCGTTCGTGCACCGGCCGGGCGGGCGGGTGGTGCCGGGCGGTGTCGGTGCCGGCGGCCCCGGATCTCGTCGCTAGCGTGGTGACCGTTCCGGAGGGGGGATGGTGTGAGCACGGACGTCCGACCCCGGGACCCGGACCTCACCGAGGCACCCCCGCGCGCCGGCACGCTGCGGTCGGTCGCCGGGGTGGTCGCCGTGGTCGCGGGTCTCGTCGCGGTCGTGGGTGCGCTGCTGCTCCCGTTCGCGCCGGTCTCGGTGAGCACGTCGCAGGTCAGCTGGCCCGCCGATCCGGGCGATCCCACCCCGACGATGCTCCCCCTGACGGCCTACGAGCCGGCGACGCTGGAGGCCCGGTTCAGCTGCCGGACGGCCCGCGCCGCCGCGGCCACGCCCGACAGCGTCGTGCTCGCGACCATGGGGCCGGCCTCCCGCGACGCCGACGCCGAGGGCCTCACCGTCACCGCCCGCGACGGCGCGCTGCGCATCCGCAGCGGCGGCTCGGACTTGTTCACCGGGCCCCTGCCGGCCGGTGACTGCGGATTCGTCGTGGCCGGCGACGCCGACGCGGTCCAGGTGGTGCGCGACGGCGCCGTGCTCTCGACCACCGTCGCCCGCACGGCGCCGACCGACCCGGACGCGCTACCGGACTCGGAGCCCGCGCCCGGTCGGATCACCCCGCTGCCCGAGGTGGACGCCCTGCGGACCTCGGCGCCCGCCGCGGCCGACGCTACGCCCGCCGACCTGTCGGTGCGCCTGGTGCTCGACGACGCCTTCGACCACTCGCCCTCGCCAGTGAAGGCGGCGCTCGTCGCGACGATGCTCGTCGCGCTGGCCGTCGGGGCGGTCGCGGTGGTCGTCGCCGCACTCGCCGGCCGTCCCCGCGGTCCGGGGCGGGCCGGCGCCCGCCTGGCCGCGCGGGTGCGCCACCGCCTGGCGCGCCGGCAGGGCGCCCGTCCGTGGGGCCTGCGGCCGCGGGTGGTCGACGTCGTCGTACCGGCCGTGCTCGTCGCCTGGGTGTTCCTCGCCCCCCTGACCGACGACGACGGCTACTACAGCGCGATGGCCGCCAACGTGCCCTTCTCCGGGTACGTCACGAACTACTACCAGCTGTTCAACCAGGGCTACACGCCCTTCTCGTGGCCGTACTACGCCCTCTCCTGGTGGCAGGGGCTCGCCGGGGACGCGCCGGTGGTGCTGCGCCTCCCGGCCCTTGCGCTGGCGCTCGGGACCTGGTTCCTGGCCCGGGCGTACGTGTCGTCGACCCCGCTGCTCGGGCCGCGGATGGTGTCGGGCCGCTGGGCCGGGGCCGTGGCGCGCTGGGCGATGGCCGCGGCGTTCCTGGCGTGGTGGATGCCCTTCGACATGGGCGTCCGCCCGGAGTCGGCGATCGCGTTCTGCGCCGTCGCGTCGCTGGTGGCCGTGGCCGAGGGCCTCGAGCGGCGTCTCCTGCCGCTGCTCGGGCTCGCGGTCGGCCTCGCGGCGACGGGGCTGATGGCCGCGCCGACGGGGTTCGTGGCGCTCGCCCCGGTGATCGCGGGGGCGCCGGCGACGTGGCGCCTGCTGCGCGAGCGGTCCGCGTCGTGGTGGGCGCTGGCCGGGCGGCTGGTGCTCGTCCTCGCGCCCGCCGCGGTGGGCAGCCTGCTCGGGTTCGCCGACGGGGCCTACCGCGACTTCGCCCGCTCCCAGCAGATCTTCGCGCCGCTGCAGCGGGCGCAGACCTGGTACGAGGAGGCGCTGCGCTACGCGGCGCTGCTCAACCCCACGTTCCACCACGGCTCCTACGCCCGCCGGGCCGCCGTGCTGGTGGGCCTGCTCGCGCTGCTGGTCTACGTCGTCCTGCTGGTCGCGGCCCGCGCGCGGGAGCTGCTCGTGCCCGCCCGCGTGCCGCTCGCGCTCTGGTCAGCGCTGCTGGGCTTCGCGCTGCTGCTGCCCACCCCGAGCAAGCCGACCCACCACTTCGGCGCGCTCGCCGGGCTCGGGGCGGTCGCGCTCGCGCTCGCGCTGGTCGACGGGGTCCGCCTGCTCGCCGCGCTGGACCGGGGGCGGCGTGTGCCGCAGGCCGCGCTCGTCGCCGGAGCGGTCGCGACCGTGCTCGTCGTCGCCCTGGTGTGGCGCGGCCGGGACATGTGGCCCTACGAGTGGGGTCTCGGGATGCCGTCCTACGGCGACTTCCCCGCCGTGCACGGCATCGACCTCGGCGGGCCGCAGTGGTGGGCGCTCGGGCTCGCCGCGGTCGCCGGGTTCCTGTGGCTCGCCGCGCGGCGGCGGGCGCCCGGGCTGCGCCGGCTCGCCCTGGGCGCCGCCGTCCCGGTGGTCGTCTGCGTCCTGCTCGTGGGGGCTACGGGCTGGACGCTCGCCGACGGCGCCCGCGCGGTCTCGCGCACGGCCACCACCTGGTCGCCGCAGGTCGACGCGCTGCGGGATCCCCGGGGGGCGCGATGCGGCCTCGCCCAGCAGATGGACGTCCTCGACCCGCGGACGAACCGCCCGCTACCGGTCGCGGCCCCCGCTCCCGCCGGCCAGGGCGACGGGTTCGTCCCCGGCGCGGCCTTCCCCACCGACCCCGTCCCGCCCGACCTGCCGGCGGGGACGCCGGTGTGGGGCAGCTTCCTGGTGCCGGCGGAGGCGCCGGGGGCGCCGGCCGGGACCACCGCGGACACCCGCACCGGCACGTTCACCTCGGACTGGTTCCGGCTGCCGCCCGGCGATGCGTCCGGCGTGGTGGTCGGGGTCGCCGGCCGCACCGGGGGCGACGTCTCCGTGCGCGCCGAGTACGGGCGGGCGACGCCGAGCGGGATCGTCCCGTCGGGGTCCCGTCCGGTGGCGACCGACAACGAGGCCACCGCCTGGCGCACCGTGCCCCTCGTCGACGGCGCCGCCCCGCCCGCCGGGTCCGACGTCGTGCGCCTCGTCGCCGAGGACCGCAGCACCGTGACGGGCGGCTGGGTCGCGGTCAGCGCGCCGGTCGCGCGCTCGTGGGTGCCGCTGACCACCTACCTGCCGCCGGGCACGCCCGTCGGCGTGGCGTGGCAGATCCGCCCGTTCTTCCCCTGCCTGCGCCAGCCCGTGCAGCAGGCCGGCATCACCGAGGCGACCGTGGCCGCGATCGCCTACGGCGCCACCGTCGACGAGGCGCTCGCCGACTGGACGTTCGACGCCCACCGGGGCGGCCTGCTCGGCCACGCGGAGCGCGAGGCCGCGCCCGAGCGCGGTGCCACGCGGCTGACCACACGGGTACGCGACGTCGGCGATCGGGTCGACGACGTCTACCTGTTCGACCTGCGCCCGCCCTACCCGGTCGGCGGCTACACGCTGACCCGCGGCCGGGAGACCCTCCCCGGGCTCTGAGCCCCGGCCCCGCTCAGCCCGGCTTCGCCGCCGCCTGCGTCACGTAGGCCTCGACGACCTGGCGGGCGTCGTAGATCGTGCGCGCGCTGCCCCAGGCGTTCGGGTCGAGACGGTTGTGGACCCAGCCGCCGGGCAGCTGGCGCGTGCCGAGCGACAGCGTGCCCACCTCGCGGTGCCAGATGATTTCGGACTGGAATCCGCGTGGATCGTCCCAGTGCCACGAATAGCCGTAGTCCTCCGTCTGCTCGAAGACCTCGACGCCGTCGATCTCCATGGCACTCCGCCTCTCCGCCGAGACCCGGTTGGCGGGCCGCGATCTAGGATCGGTGGCCGCCGTGGTCCTCACGCGCGGCACTCGGAGCATTTTCGGTGTGGCGCCCGGCCGAATGGCCTTCTGCCGGACGGATCGAGGTGGAGGAATCGTGACCGTCTACGTCTCGTTGCCCCAGATTCCCCTGACGCTGAAGTTCGAGGAGGACCTGGACACCGTCGTCACGCGCTTCCAGCAGCTGATCCGCGACGGGGAGGTCCACCGCTACGCGTTCGCGGACACCCAGGCGGTCGTCGTCAACTACGGGGTCATCGCGTCGGCGACGTTCTCCGAGGGACCGCGGACGCTCGAGGTGTCCGAGCTCAACCGGGGCCTCTCGGCGCGCATCGACGACGCCTGACCCGGGAGCCTGCCCCATCCGGAGCATCTCGATCTTCCGTCAAGGTCAACAAGAGCACCGCTCACCGCACCGGCGGTGACGCATGTGCCGCGTGTTGTTACCGTGCGCAGCATGCAACGCGTGGTAGGGCTGCTCGCCTTGGCCCTCGTGCTGTTCTGGATCATCGACTCGCCGCAGTCGGCTGCCGCCACGGTGAGCAGCATCCTCGCGATCCTGGCCAGCTTCGCCGCATCGCTCGTCACCTTCGTGACGGCGCTGTTCTGAACCAGCGCACCCACGTGTGAGCCCGGGGGGACGTCGGGCAGCCCGCGGGCATGCAGGAACACGAGTTCGTCAGCGCCGTCAAGGAAAGCCTCTCGCTCCCCGACAACCAGAGTGCCGAGCGCGCGGTGCGCGCGACGCTCACCGTCCTCGGCCAGCGCCTCGCCGGGGGCGAGGCCAAGGACCTGGCGTCCCAGCTCCCCGGCGGGCTCAAGGACGTGCTGCCCGCCGAGGGCGGCGGTGAGCGCTTCGGCGTCGACACCTTCTACGAGCGCATCGCCGAGCAGGAGGGCGACGGCGTGGCCGTCGCGCAGGCACGTCAGCACGCCCGCGCCATCGCGAAGGGCCTCGAGACCGCCCTGACCGACGGCGAGTGGCAGAACTTCACGAGCCAGCTCCCCCAGGACTTCCAGGACTTCCTCGGCACGGAGCCGGTCCAGAAGCACTGAGCAAGCACTGAGCAAGCACTGGGGCAAGCCGAGGAGCCTGGTCAGGCTCCGGCGCGGCGGGCGACGTCGACGACGTAGTCGCCGTAGCCGGAGCTGGCCTGGCGTTCGCCGAGGGCGAGGGCCTGGGCGGGGGTGATCCAGCCCTTGACCAGGGCGATCTCCTCGAGGCAGGCGAACCGCACGCCCTGGCGGTGTTCGAGGACCTGGACGTACTGGCCGGCCTCGATGAGGGATTCGTGGGTGCCGGTGTCGAGCCAGGCGAACCCGCGGCCGAGGTCGATGAGGCGGGCGTCGCCGCGGGCGACGTAGGCCTGGTTGACGTCGGTGATCTCCAGCTCCCCGCGCGCCGAGGGGGTCAGGCCGGCGGCGATGTCGAGGACGTCGTTGTCGTAGAAGTACAGCCCGGTGATGGCCCGGTTGGACCGCGGCCGTGCCGGCTTCTCCTCGATCGAGAGCAGTCGGCCGGTGTCGTCGGCCTCGCCGACGCCGTAGCGGCCGGGGTCGCGCACCGGGTAGCCGAACAGCACGCAGCCCTTCTCGCGCTCGAGGCGCGCGGCCTCGGCGGCGAGCAGGGTGGAGAAGTGCTGGCCGTGGAAGATGTTGTCGCCCAGCACCAGCGCGGCGGTGTCGTCGCCGACGTGCTCGGCGCCGATGACGAACGCCTCGGCCAGCCCGTTGGGAGCGGCCTGCTCGGCGTAGGAGAACCGGACCCCGAGCTCGGAGCCGTCACCCAGCAGTCGCTGGAAGGCGGGCAGGTCGACCGGGGTGGAGATCACCAGGATGTCGCGGACACCGGCCAGCATCAGCACCGAGATCGGGTAGTAGATCATCGGTTTGTCGTAGACCGGCAGCAGCTGCTTGGACACCGCCCGGGTCACCGGATGCAGCCGGCTCCCGCTGCCGCCGGCGAGCACGATCCCCTTCATCGGGTCGCCCCAGCGCCGCTCCAGTCCGTGCCGGCGCCCTCGACCACGGGGCTGCGCCCGATCAGCGGGCGCCACCACGCCTCGTTGGCGCGGTACCAGTCCACGGTCGCCGCGATGCCCTCGTCCCAGGACACCCGCGGCGCCCAGCCCAGCTCGGCGCGCAGCTTCGAGCTGTCGAGCAGGTAGCGCCTATCGTGGCTGGGCCGGTCGGGCACGATCGTCTTGAACTCGGGGCCCAGACCCAGCGCGCCCAGGATCGTGTCGGCGATGCCCTCGATGTCGACCTCGTGCCCGGAGCCGACGTTGTAGGTCTCCCCGACCCGCCCGTGGTGGATCACCGCGTCGATCGCGCGGGCGTGGTCGTCGACGTGCAACCACTCGCGGCGGTTCTTCGTGCTGGCGTAGAGCGGCAACGCCTGCCCGTCCAGGGCGCGGGTGGTGAACAGCGGGATGACCTTCTCCGGGAACTGGAAGGGCCCGTAGTTGTTGCTGCAGTTGGTGATCGTCACCGGCACGTCGTAGGTCAGCCCGTACGCGCGCACCACATGATCGCCGCCGGCCTTCGCCGCGTTGTAGGGGGTGCGGGGGAGGTACGGCGACTCCTCGGTGAAGGCGTCGTCGACGTCGAGGGGCAGGTCGCCGTAGACCTCGCAGGTCGAGATGTGGTGCAACCGCGACACCCCCACCCGCCGCACCGCCTCCAACAGGCCCTGGGTGCCCATCACGTTGGTCGCGAAGAAATCACCGGGCCGCAGGATCGCCAGACTGTTGTGGGACTCCGCGGCGAAGTTCACCACCACGTCCACCCCACGGCTGCGCAGCAGGTACGCCACCAGCTCGGTGTTCGCGATCGACCCCTCGACGAACTCCACACCCTCCAGGCCCGCCACGTTCTCGCGGACCCCGGCGTAGGTCAGCGCGTCCAGCGCCACCACCCGGTCCCCCGGGTGCTCCGCACGCCAGTACCGCACGAAGTTCGACCCGATGAACCCCGCCGCACCCGTCACCAGCACCGACGCCATCGTCCTCCTCCGGGCACCCGGACAGCGTCAGCGATCGTGCCACGGGCGAGCACCTACGCTGTCGACCGGTGGACATCGAGCAGCTGGCCGTGCCCGGGGCGTGGCGGTTCACGCCGCGCGTCTTCCCCGACGACCGTGGGGTCTTCGCCGCGCCCTTCCAGGGCGAGCCCTTCCGCGAGACCGTCGGGCACGGCCTGACCGTCGCCCAGGCCAACACGAGCACCTCACGCCGCGGCGTCCTGCGCGGCGTCCACTACGCCGACGTCCCGCCCGGCCAGGCCAAGTACGTCCAGTGCGTGGCCGGTGCCCTGCTCGACGTCGTGGTGGACATCCGCGTCGGCTCCCCGACCTTCGGCCGCTGGGATGCCGTCCGGCTCGACCCGGAGACGATGTCGGCGGTGTACCTCTCGGAGGGCCTGGGCCACGCGTTCCTGGCGTTGGAGGACGGGACGGTCGCCAGCTACCTGTGCTCGACGCCGTACGACCCCAGCGGCGAGCACGGGGTCGACCCGCTCGATCCCGCCCTCGCGCTGCCGTGGACGCAGCACATCGCCGCCGAGGACCTCGTGCTGTCCGAGAAGGACCGCCGGGCACCCACCCTCGAGGAGGCCCGGGAGACGGGTGCCCTGCCCACGATGGCGGCGTGCCGGGAGCGGGTCGCCGCCCTCGGCCGGTGAGGTCAGAGGCTCGCGGGGGGCGGCGGGGTCGCGCCGCCGTCCGCGTCGACCGCCTCGCCGGGCAGGTGGACGTCGGTGATGACGACGTTGAGCTCGACGACGGTGACGCCGGCGATCTCCTCGACGGCCTTCGGCACGTGGCGGCGCAGGGCGCGCACGAGCTCCCGGGCGCCCACGCCGTACTCGATCTCCACGTCCAGGCCGATCCGGGCGGTCTGGTCGGCGAGCTCGACGCGCACGCCGGCGGTGTTCTCGGTGTTGCCGGTGAGGGTCTGGCGCACGGCACCCACCGCGCGCGACGCGCTGCCGCCGAGCGCCACCACCCCGGGGATCTCCCGCGCGGCGAAGGCCGTCACCTTCTGCACGACCGACGGGAGGACCTCGGTGGTGCCCTCGACGGTCGTCGGGTCGCCGGCGGCACCGGGCACGGACGTCGCCGTCGGGGTCGGGCTCGCAGGGGTGCTGCTCGGACGCTGAGCGCTGGTCATGGCGGCCGAGTACCCCGCGACGCCACGACGGAGTCCGCCCGATGGGTGCTCTCAGGGACTCTTCAGGGCTGGTCAGCGGTCCCGGGGCAGCAACGGGCCGAGTGGGCCGAGATCCAGGTTGAGGTCGGCCGGGGTGAGCCCGAACTCCTCGGTGAGCTCGTCCATCGCCTCGGCGAGGTGCATCAGCGCCGTGCCGAGGTCCTCCTCCTCCTGCTCGGTGAGGTCGCCCTGGTCCACGCGCCGGATCGCCTGGCGCTCCATCAGCTGGCGCAGCAGCTCGACGATCGTGAGCACCAGCTTCATGAGGTCGCGGCGGACCTCGTCCTTGTCGATCTCGACGCGGTTCGGACGCTCAACCACGACCTGCCTCCAGCGCTGTCCCGGCCTCCGGCGCGCCAGCTCCGCTGCGCTCCGTGTCGCCTCGCTCGGCCTGCTCGGCCCGCTCGGCCCGCACCGCCAGCGTCCCGGGACGCTCGACGGGGGCGATCGAGGTGATCAGTGCGCGCAGCGAGACGCGGACGAGGTCGACCCCGGCGAGCGAGATCGTCAGGTCCCCGGCGAGGACCACCCCGCCGGCCAGCAGCCGGTCGAGGAGGTCCACGAGGGCGACCTCCTCGTCCCCGAACAGCGACGTCGCCCGCGGCTCGAGCTCGCCGGAGCTCACGGCGTGGACCCCTCCGGCGCCGCCTGGGCGAACGAGTACGGCACCCACGGGCCCGTGAGCTCGACGCGAACCTGCCGGTGGCCCCCGTAGGAGGCCACCAGCTCCCGCAGCGCGTCGGTCCGCTCGACGGGCACGAGGTAGGCGCGGTTGAGCACCATCGGGTCCGACTCCCCGGACAGCGTCGCGTCCTGCAGGCGGTGGGTCCGGGACGCGACGGCGAGCGCCGTCGCCGCGGCGTCGACCTCCCCCGCGACCTCCCGGGCGGCGTCGAGGGCCGTGTCCCCTTCCCGCAGCGCCGCCCGGCGCCGGCGCAGGTAGTCCGCGCCCGAGCGCGGCTTCTCGTCGCCCGCCTGCTCGCGCGCCGCCCCCGGGCGGCCGTAGACCTTGACGCCCCACTCCGCCCGTCCCGCGAGCTGGTCGAGCACCGCCGCGAACGTCGCGCGGCCCTCGGTGAGGACGGCGCGGACGCGGTCGTCGTCGAAGTAGACGGTGGCGAGGGCGAGGGGCGCGACGAGGTGGTCGCGCCCCAGGGTGTCCACGACGTGGTGGTGCGCCCGCGCCGTCGCCGCCAGCCACTCGAGGTCCTCGAGACGCTCCTCCAGCGCCCGCTCCTCGAACTCCGCACGGTCCACGTCGCTCACCACGGCCGCGACGCCGGCGGCCTCGACCGTGCGCACCGGCCGGCCGCCGACGCCCCGGAGCGCCCCCGCGGCTCCGGGGTCGACGTCGCGGGCGAGCGCGTAGACGTACGTCAGCGTGTCGCTCACTGCTTGCTCCCGCGTCGCCGCGAGCCCTGCCCGGAGCGACGCTTGGCCGGGGCGGGTTCCGGGTCGGGCTCCTCCTCCGGCTCGGGCTCCGGCTCGTCGAGGTCGTCGACCTCCTCGGCGTCCTCGATCTCGGCGTCCTCGATCTCCTGGGCGTCCTCGATCTCGTCGCCACGGTCGAGGGCCGGGGCGTGGCCGTTGCCGGCCTCGAGGGCCTCGAGCCGCTCGCGCAGGCGGCGATTCTCCTCCTCGAGCTCGCCCTGCTTCGACGACAGGGTGGGATCGCGCTCCCACCAGTCGATGCCCATCTCCTTGGCCCGGTCGACCGAGGCGACGACGAGCCGCAGCTTGATCGTCAGGAGCTCGATGTCGAGCAGGTTGATCTGGACGTCGCCCGCGATGACGATGCCCTTGTCGAGCACCCGCTCGAGGATGTCGGCGAGGTTGGTGCCGTCGCCGCCGCCCTGCTGGGCCGGCTGCCGGCCCTGTTGTTGGGACACCGACGGCATCTGCCCGGTCCAGCGCACCGGGTCACTCATGATCTCTCCCTCTCGCGTCCCCCGGCGTCAGTCGTCGTCGCCCCGCCCGCGGGTGTAGCGCTTGACGCGGCGGTAGCTGATGAGGTCGCCGTCGGCGTCCATCTCCGCCTCGTACGTCGCGAGGAGGTCGTTGGTCTCGGGGATCTTGCGGGTCTCGACGACCTCGAGACCGACGACCCAGCCGTCGTCCGCCTTGCGCACCGACGTGACGGCCTCGCTCGGCTTCCCGCTCATCTCCTCCACCTGCTCCGCCGCCCACCGCGCGATGTCGCGGGCCTTGATCTTCTTCGGACGCTCGGGCTCGGGCTCGGGCTCCGGTTCGGGTTCGGGTTCGGGTTCAGGTTCGGGTTCGGGCTCCTCGTCGACGTCCTCGACCTCGTCCTCGAGCTCCTCGTCGGCCTCGTCGTCCAGGTCGTCCTCGGCCTCGTCGTCCAGGTCGTCCTCGGCCTCGTCCTCGAGGTCCTCGTCGAGCTCCTCGCCGTCGACGTCGTCCTCGTCGTCGAGCTCGTCCTCCGGGACGTCCTCCTCGACCGGCTGCTCGTCGAGGTCCTCTGGCTCCGGCTCGGGTTCGGGCTCCGGTTCCGGTTCGCGGCGACGCCGCGGACGCTCCTGGTCGGGCGCCCGGTCGCCGTCCGCGCGGCGCCGGCGGCGGGGACGCTCCTCGTCCGGGGTGTCCTCGGCCGTGCGGCGCCGGCGGCGGGGACGGTCGGTCTCCGCCGCCTGCTCCGGTGGGTCCTCGGTGCTCGCCCCACGACGGCGCCGCCGTGGACGCTCCTCGGGCGCGTCGGCGTCGCCGGCGTCCCCCGCGGGGCGACGGCGGCGTCGGGGGCGCTCCGCGTCGTCGCCCTCGGCCCGGCGACGGCGGCGCGGGCGGTCCTCGCCGCCCGAACCGTCACCGCTGTCGCTGCCCGTGCCGTTGCTGCGCCGGCGTCGCGGCCGTTCCTGCTCGCCGCCACGCGTGCTTTCGGCCCCGTCGCCCTTCGATCGCCGCCGGCGGGGTCGTTCCTGGTCCGTGAGGGCCGGACGGTCGTCGTCCGGCGCGGCCTCGCGGTCGGCGGAACGCGTCACCCGCCGCCCCCGCCCACGAGTCGCTGCAACAGGACCTCCTGCTGCTCGTCGCGCTCGGCCTCGGTGATCTCACCGCGGTCGAACGCCGCGTCCAGCTCGTCGATCTGCGCCCGGATCACGGCCGGGTCGTTCATCTGGTGATCGACCTGATCGGCGATCTTCTCCCCCACCCACGCGACGCCGCGCACCGGCGCCAGGGGCAGCAGGAGGAGCCCGGTGAAGAAACCCACGTCGTCGGCCCCCGCCCTCAGGCCTGTGCTTCTTCGGGCGCCTCGAACTCCGGGAGGAAGTCGAACGCCGCGGTCGGGCCGATCAGCCGCAGGTCGACCCGGCCCGCCCACGCGTCACCCAGCTCGTCGACGGCGCGCTCGAAGTCGCTGCGGTGGTCGGTGCGCACGAGGAACGCCAGGTGCACGGCGCCGTTCTCGCCGCCCGCCTCCTTGACCTCGGTCGCCACCGCGAACTTCGACAGCTCGTCGACGCACGCCTGGGCGTCCTCGGCGCGGAGCTGGTCCATCGCGTTGGAGATCGCCTCGCCGAGCCGGATGCGGTCGTAGTAGCTCGCGTCCTCGTCGACCCCGGCGATCTTCTCGCGCATCTGCTGGATGCGCGGGTCGGCCTCGAGGATGCGGGTGAGCACCGCGTCCTGCTCGTAGTCGCCCCGCAGCCGGAACTCCTGGTGGCCCTCGAGCTGCTCGAGCGCCCGCACGAAGTAGTCCTGGTGGGGGCCGAGCAGCTCGTCGGCGACGGCGTCGTCGTCGGTGACGACGGCCCCGAAGCGCATCGGCAGGACCGGGGTCTCCTGCGCGATGCCGTTGAGCACGGCCTCGTGCGCCATGAGGTCGCGGCGCGTGCCGAGCGCGCGGTCGGTCGACACGTCGCTGACCACGGCGGCCAGGCGGCCCTCGGTGACGAGGCCGAGCTCGCCGTCCTCGTCGCCGTAGGGGATGGGCTCGAGGCCGTCGGGGATGCGGACCCCGGCCGGCACGATGCCGTAGATGTAGGAGCCACGGGTGGTGCCCTGGCTCGACGAGGTCTCCTCGGTGGTGGTCACGTCGGCCCCCTCACGCCTTCTCGCGCTTGTTCTGGCGCTCGCCACGGACCTCGTCCCACTTCTCCTTGCCGGCGTCGAGCACGCCCTTGGCCTTGCCCTTCGCCCCGCCCTCCGCGACGCCCTCGGTGGCCCCGCCGAGGAACTCGCCGAGGTCCTTGCCGCCCTTCTGGTGCAGGTCGAGGCGGTTGGTGGCCTCGGCGAAGCGAAGGTAGGTGTCGACACTGGCGACGACGATGCGGGCGTCGATCGTGATCAGCTCGATCCCGACCAGCGACACCTTGACGAAGGCGTCGATGACGAGGCCCTTGTCGAGGATGAGGTCCAGGACCTCCGCGAGCCCGCCCTGGGGCTCCTTCTGGACGCCGCCTCCGCCTTGCCGTTGGCTGACGGTCACGGGGCCCCCTCTCTGTTGATGGGGCACGGCGCCGGCACGCGTGCCGGCGCCGTGATGGGTGGTGTGACGGTCAACCCGGCTGTGCTCTCAACCGGGAGGGCGGCTCAGGCCGGGGTGCGCTGGCGCCGGGAGCGGCGTCGCGGCCGCTCGTCGGTCTCGCCGTCGTCCTCGTCGGCCGGGGCGTCCTCGTCCTCGAGATCGTCCTCGTCGACGGGCTCGCCGTCGAGATCCTCGTCGTCGAGGTCGTCCTCGTACTCGTCGTCGAGGTCGTCCTCGCCCTCGAGCTCCTCGTCCTCGGCCGCCAGGTCGTCGTCCGGCTCGTCCTCGGGCTCGCCCTCGAGGTCCTCGTCGGTCTCCTCGGCGTCCTCGAGCTCGTCGCCCTCGCCGTCCTCCTCGGCCGCCCGCTGCTCCTCCTCGAGGGCTTCCTCGTGGGTCTTGACGACCTCGGAGTCGCGGATCTCGCCGCGCCAGCCCTCGAGCTCCTCGCGGTTGATGAGGGTGTCCATCATGACGTGGCGGCAGAAGTGCTTGAACTCCAGACGCGCCCGCCGGCCGACCGCCCGCCACAGGTTCCCGGTCTTCTCGAAGAATCCCTGCGGGTAGTACTCCATGATCAGGACGATGCGCGTCAGGTTCGGCGCGAGCTCCGAGAACGTGACGATGCCGTCCGCGTGGCCCTTGGCGCCCTCCGACACCCACAGGATGTGGCTGTCGGGGACCTGCTCGCGGATGGTCGTGGTCCACGACCGCCGCGACCAGAACACCTTGGCCGTCCAGACGACCTTCTCGTCCGACTCCTGGTTGACCGTCTCGACCTTCTTCATGAAGCTCGGGAAATCGGCCATCTGGGTCCACTGGTCGTAGGCGACGCGCAGCGGCACCCCGACGTCCTGGACCTCGAAGATGTTCATGAACTTGAACTTGCCGCGGCCGCTGCCGGAGCCGCCGCCCCCGCCGCCGCTGCCGTCGGAGTCCTCGTCGCCGTCGTCGTCGCCGCCGCCGAGACCGACCGCTCCCAGGGCCTTGTCCTTCACCGTCGAGAGACCGCTCTTGATCGCGCCCCCGATGCCGCCGCCCGACGAGTCGTCGTCATCGTCGTCCGACGAGCCGACGCCGAACGCTGAGCCGAGGGTGCTCGGATCACCGGCGACGCCGGTGAGCTTGCTGGTGAGGCCCTCGACCTGGTCGAGGGCCGTGTTGACCGCCTTGTCCGTGGCCGCTTTCAGCAGGGCCTGCGCGGCCTGCTTCAGACGGTCGGTGGGCAGCATGTCGGTGAGCGAACCGGCGTCGGTGTCGGGCCGGTGCCCGTTCGAGGAGGCCTGCTCGGCGACGTCAGTCATCGGCGGACTCCGTCCCGCGCCGCGAGCCCGAGCCCGCCGTCGCGCGGCTGCGCGAGCCCGACGACCCCGAGCCCGAGGAGCTCGACGACGACCGCGAACGGCCGCTCGACGAGGAACCGCTGGAGCGCTTCGCGCTCGAGCCGTTGCTGGCGCCGCGCGACGACGAGCTGCCCTCGCCCGACGAGCCCGACGAACCCGACGATCCCGAGGAGCCCGACGACGCGGTCGAGCGGCGACGGCGCTCCTGCGAGCCCGACGAGCTGCTGCCCGAGCTGCTGCCCGAGCTGCTGCGGCTCGACGAGCCGCTGCTCGAGGACCGGCCCGCCGACGGCGGCCGGGAGGCACGACGGCGTCCGGAGGCCGAGCGGCTCGGCGCGGTCTCCTGCGCCTCGTCGTCCTCGGTGTCCTCGCCGCTGTCCTCGACGTCGTCGACGTCGGTGTCCTCGGTGTCCTCGGCCTCGACGTCGTCGACGTCGTCCTCGAGGTCGTCGGCGTCCTCGATCTCCTCGGCGGCGTCGACGCCCTCCTCCGAGGGCTCCTCCGCGGCCTGCTTCTTGCGGCGACGGCCCGAGAGCCCGCGGGCGGTGCTGCCGACGGCGCCCCCGACGGCCTTGCCGGTGCCCGAGGCGACGTCGCCCACGGCGCCGCCGGCCTGGCCGACGGCGTCACCGGCCGCACCCGCGGTCTGGCCGGCCACCTGACCGGCCGCGCCGGCGGCGTCGGCCGCGGGCTTGCCGAGGTTCTCGACGCGGTTGACGAGGTTGTCGGTGAGGGCCTCCATGCGCGAGCTCGCGACGGCCAGCGCCGCGTCCTTGCCCGCCTCGAGCAGCCGGCCCCGCACCGCGGAGTCGAGCTTCTGGAGCTCGGGCGAGGACGACACGAGCTTCGAGACCATCCCCAGCAGCTGCGTGGGGTCGGTGGTGATCTTCTTCCCCGCCAGCGCGCCACCCAGCATGATCGCGAGCTTCATCTTCTTCGTGCGGCCCAGCAGATAGCCGCCGATGACCGCTAGCGCCAATTTCAGGCCGGTTCCGGGCACCGTGCACCTCCGAACGGATTGGTCTCACCTTCGCGGTGGACCACTCGCCCGCCGCCATGCGGGCCGGACATTACATCGCGCCGTTCGGGAAAGCGCTAGACCATGAAGATCAAAAAAGGCCTGCGCCGATCGCCGCAATTGAAGATCACGTGGGCACGAAGCGACATCCGGCATTCGGGTGTCATTCTTCTGCGTATTCCTCTACGGCCGTTCGCCCAATTCACGATGGGCACGTCGCCACAGCGAGATGAGCTGAATGCGCGAACACCGATGCTCTCGATCATGCGCACGGAGGGCACGCAGAATGCGCCTTCTCGTCACCCAGCGCAGTGATCGGCGTCACTCGGCCCTGCAAATGAGGCCGAACGGCCGAAGTTCGCAGTCCGGATAGGTCAGGCGCGATACGGCCAGATGCCTCGACGGACCGTGTGGTGGAGGACTCTAGTCGACGTCGGCGACGTCGGCGACGTCGAGCACGGCGTCGACCGCGCGGCGCAGCGCGCGCCACGCACGGACGCGCGCGCGGAGCACGCGGGTACCCGTGTCGGTCAGCTGGAGGCGCCGCCGATCGGGGTCGGCGACACGCTCGACGAGACCGCGCCGCAGGAGGTGGTGCAGCGTGCGCTGGACGGTCGTCGGCGGGGCCGCGAGACCCCCGCCGCTGTCGCTGCGCAGGCGTGCGACGAGCTCTCGCCCGTCGGCCGGCCCGGCACGCAACGCCGCCAGCACCAGCAGCTCGACGTGCTCCTGCGACGCCAGGCGCGCCGTGCCCCAGCGCCGCCCCGTCCCCGCTCCCGCGCCCGGCGCCGCGGCCGGTGCCGGGCGTGCCGTCCCGGTGGTCGTCGACCGGCGGCGGGGGGCGGGCACCGCGGGTGGCCCGGCCGGGGCCGGGGCCTCGTCGGCGGGCACGGCCGACGACGTCGGCGGCCCGGTCGGCTCGGCCACCGGCTCGCCCGTGTCCCCGCCCGTGTCCCCGCCCGTATCCCCGCCCGTCTCCTCGGTGGTGCGCCGCGGCCGGGGCGGGAGCAGGCCACGCAGGCTCGCCGCGGCCGGCGGACCGAACGCGGCGCTGAGGTCCCGCCGCTGGTCCTCGTGCGGGTCGTCGGCCGCGTCGTGATCGCCGACGTGGTCCCGGCTCGTGTGGGGCTCGGCGGTCACGGGGCGGCCTCCTGCTCGCGGTCGGGGACGGTGGTGGCGGCGGGGCTGCCGGTGCTGTCGGCGCCGTCCTCGGCGGCGCGCAGCAGGGTGAGCAGCTCGACGCCGAGGTCGCGGTAGTCGCCGGCGACGCTCGCCGCGGTGGGCGAGAGCCGTCGCGCCGTGGGCTCGCCACCCTGGCGCAGCGCCGCCCACCACGCGGGCTGGGCGGCGACCTCCTGCTCGAGCTCGTGCGCGAGGCGCCCGAGGCGCCGCGCGTCCTGGGCGGTGCGCTCGGCGTGCCGGATCGAGGTCGAGAACAGCGGCGAGTTCCCGCCGAACGCCTGCGCGACGGCCTCGCGGACCTCGGAGTGCACGACCCGCGAGCGCGAGCCCGTCGCGAACAGCACGGCGCCGAGCAGCCCGAGGTCGGGGTTCAGCTCGCGGGCGAGGGCGAAGCGCTCCCCGACCAGCCGCATGCCGACGAGGCCGCCGCCGTCGGACTTGGTCGGCATGAGCACCCAGCGGGCAGCGGCCAGCGCGAGGTCGGTGAGGATCGTGGTCTCGGGCGGGCAGTCGACGAACACGAGGTCGTAGTCGCCGGCCACCGGGGCGAGGACGTCGGCGAGCACCAGGAACGCGGGCCGGCCCCGCTCCTGCACCCGCGACACCATGACCGGCACGAGGTCGGCGAGCCGCGCCCCGCCCGGCACGACGTCCAGGCCCGGGCGGATGTCCGTCGCCGGCCGCAGCGGCGTGCCCGCGACCACCGAGAGCAGGAGCCCCGCGCCCTGGTCGTCGGCCGGGCCGTCGCGGAAGCCGAGGTCGTCGGCGAGGTTCGCCTGCCGGTTGAGGTCCACCAGCAGGCACCGGTACCCGGCGGCCGCGAACTGCCCGGCGAGGTTCGCGACGAGCGAGGTCTTCCCGACCCCGCCCTTGTCGTTGACCATCGCGATGGTCCGGGCCAGCGCGTCCCGGTCGGGCAGGGCGTTCGCCGCGGCGGTGGCGGTCGGGGCGGCCGGGGGGGCCGGCGGCGCGGCGGCGGGGGCGGTCCGGGCGGTCCGGGCCCGCCCCCCGTTGCCTCCACGGCGGCCGGCGGTGCGGGCGCCGCGGCCCGCCGCTCCGGTCATGCGGCGAGGGTGCGTGCCCGTTCCGCCCGCGGCAAGGCCGACACCCCCGCCCGCCCAGGTTGGGTCCGGTAGGCGCAGCACACGGGTCTCGGGTGGCCCATCACGCTGCGTCGGACGCCGTGACGCGCTCACCGCTCGGGGTCGCGGGCCTCCGCTTCGTACACGTCGGGGACGCCGTCGGCGTCGGCGTCGACCCGCTCGCGCTCCTGGATCCGGCGGTGCACCGCGTTGCGGTACCGCAGCGTGATCGTCGCGAGCAGGGCGGCGAGCAGGGACGCCGTCAGCACCCCGATCTTCACGTGGTCGTCGGCCGCGCTCCCGGTCCCGAAGGCGAGCTCGCCGATGAGCAGGGAGACCGTGAAGCCGATCCCCGAGAGCAGCGCCAGGCCGAGCACGTCGGACCAGGCGAGATCCTCCGAGAGCTGCGCGCGCGTCACCCGCTGGACGAGCCAGGTGGCGCCGAAGATGCCGATCACCTTGCCGCCCACGAGGCCCGCGATGATCCCCCAGGTCACCGAGTCGGTGAACGCGGCGGTCAGCCCGCCGCCGACCACCGTCACCCCGGAGGCGAAGAACGCGAAGACCGGGACGGCGACGCCGGCGGACAGGGGGCGCCACCGGTGCTCGAAGTGTTCGGACAGCCCGGGACCGGGTCCCGCCGCGCGCCGGACGACGGGCACCGCGAAGCCCAGCAGGACGCCGGCGACGGTGGCGTGCACGCCGGACTCGTGCACGAGCACCCAGGTCAGGACGGCGAGCGGCAGCAGCAGCCACCACGACCGCACCCGTCGCTGGACGAGGACGGTGAAGAGGCCCAGCGGCAGCAGCGCCAGCAGCAGCGGGGTGATCGCCAGGTCCTCGGTGTAGAAGAAGGCGATGATCGTGATGGCGAGCAGGTCGTCCACCACGGCCAGCGTCAGCAGGAACGTGCGCAGCGCGTCCGGCAGGCACGACCCGATGAGCGCGAGCACCGAGAGCGCGAACGCGATGTCGGTGGCGGTGGGGATCGCCCACCCGGCCAGCCCCTCGCCGCCGAGGTTGATCACGGTGTAGATCACGGCCGGGGCCGCCATCCCGCCGACGGCCGCCGCCACCGGGAGCAGTGCCCGCGAGGGCGCCCGCAGGTCACCGGCCACGAACTCGCGCTTGAGCTCGAGGCCCGCGACGAAGAAGAAGATGGCGAGCAGGCCGTCCGCGGCCCACGTCGCGAGGGTCAGGTCGAGGTGCAGCGCGGCCGGGCCGATCCGCACCCCGGACAGGGTCGTGTACGCCTCCCGCCACGGGGAGTTGGCCCACAGCAGGGCGAGGGCCGCGGCGCCGACGAGGAGGATCCCCCCGACCGTCTCGCGCCGCAGGACGTCGGCGATCCGCGCCGTCTCGGGCCAGGAGCGGCGGGCGAAGAGGCGGGGCGTCGTCCGGGCCACGGATGATCCTCCGGCGGGCAGGCGTCAGGGACTGCCGACCAGACTTCCCGGCGCACCGGCGACGACCCTACGTGATGCCGCGGTTCCCCGGACCTGTCGTGTGCCTGTCGTTACCCCGGCTAACAGGTCGTGTTCGGGGGCGGGAGGACGGCGTCGGTGAGGTAGCGGTTCACCGCGTCGTCCACGCACGGCACGCCGTTGGTGTAGACCGTGTGGCCGTCGCCGCGGTAGGTGAGCAGCGCCGAGCCCGGGAGGCGGGAGGCCAGCGCGACGCTGTTCTGGTACGGCGTGGCCGGGTCGTTGGTGGTGCCCAGGATGAGCATCGGCGGTCCGGCGTAGTTCGTCAGCGGGGTGAGCGGCTGCTGCGGCGCCGGCCAGTCGGCGCAGGTCAGGCCGCTCACGAGCACGTTGCCGGAGAAGTGCGGCGCGCGCGCCTCGGTGGCGCGGGCCGAGTCGAACACCTGGGCGTCGTCGGTCGGCCAGGCGTTGTCGAGGCAGGTCACCGCGTTGTAGGTGTCGGAGTTGCTGCCCGCGAAGTAGGCGCTGGCCAGGCGGCGCAGGGGTGCGCCGTCGCCGCGGTCCGCGGCCGCCAGCGCCGACGCCAGCTGCGGCCAGCTCGACCGGCTGTAGAGCGGATAGACGACGCCGATCTCGAGCAGCCCCGGCGACAGCGGGCTGGTGCCGGCGACCGGCAGCGGGGCCGCGGTCACCCGGGCGCGCACGCGGTCGAGGGTGCCGATGGGGTCGGCGCGCACCGGGCAGGTCGGGTCGGTGCGGCACGCCGCGTCGAACTGGCGCAGCGAGTTCTCGAAGCTCTCCGCCTGCGCCGAGTCCAGGCCGGGCTTGGTCACGTCGACGACGCCGTCGAGCACGATCGTGCGCAGGCGTGTCGGGAAGAGCTGGGCGTAGGTCTGCCCGATCGCCGTGCCGTAGGAGAAGCCGAGGTAGCTGATGCGTTCCTCGCGCAGCGCCTCGCGGATGCGGTCCATGTCCTGGGCGACGTTGCGGGTGCCGAGGAACGGCAGCAGCTGCGGGTAGCGCTGCCCGCAGGCGGCGTCGTAGCGGTCGACCGCGTCGTTGGTCGCCGTCTCGTCGGCCGGGTCGCCCGGGTCCGGGTCGGCGAGGTAGGGGGTCTCCGGGCCGAGCGGGCAGCTCAGCCCCGTGCTCTGGCCGACGCCGCGCGGGTCGAAGCCGATGACGTCGAAGCGGTCGGTGACGGCGCGGGGCAGCACGTCGGCCTGGACGAGCTCGATGCCCGAGCCACCCGGTCCGCCGGGGTTGACGAGCAGCACCCCGGCGCGGGCGGCCGGGTTCGTGGCCGGGCGCTTCGCGATGGCGATCTGCATCGTCGGCCCGGCCGGGTTCGCGTAGTCGACGGGCACCGTGACCGACGCGCACTGCAGGCCGGCCTGGCACGGCCGGAAGTCCGGGGCGGCGCCCACGGCGCCGGGCGGCGGCGCCGACGGGGAGGCCGGGGCGTCCGAGCTCATCGGGATCGGCGGCACCGACGGCTCGGGGGCGCGGCCGCAGCCGGCCAGCGCGAGCGCGGCCGCGAGGGGCACGAGCAGCCGGAGGGCGCGGCGCGGCCGCGCGGGCCGGTCGTGACCGTCGTGCCGCTGCGCCATGAGCTCTCCCGCCGTCCGCCACCGCGCCCGGCTGCGCCGGGCGGCCCATCATGCCCGGCCGCTTGTCGCAACCTCGCACGGCTCCCGTCCCACCGTCCGTGACCATCGGATCACACGGCCGGGCCCGGCACGGAGGGTTGACGCCGGCCCGCACCGACGACCCCCGGGCCATGGACGCCAGTACGGGGTCCCGGACCGGACCGGGCCGTCCGATCGGAACCCGGTCGGTCGAGACCCCGCGTCGCGTCGTCCACG
The DNA here is from genome assembly GCF_039542135.1 of Actinomycetospora chlora. Taxonomy (NCBI): domain Bacteria; kingdom Bacillati; phylum Actinomycetota; class Actinomycetes; order Pseudonocardiales; family Pseudonocardiaceae; genus Actinomycetospora; species Actinomycetospora chlora. Next base: position 14,827 of record NZ_BAABHO010000044.1, on the reverse strand, counting down.
AGGTCGCCCACGAGCTGGTCCGCCCCGCCGACCTGCGGGCCCTGCGCACCGAGCTGGTCGCGTGGGTGCGGGCGACGTCGGCGGCACCGGCGACGTCCGCGTTCGCCGACCGTCTCGAGGACGTCGCGTCCGGCCTGTACGAGGCGCTGACGAACGTGGTCGACCACGCCTACACCGGCGGACCGGGGCCGATCCACCTGGTCGCCCGTCTGACGCTCTCCGACGGGGCGGAGCACGACGCGCCCGCGCACCCGTGGCTGGAGATCGAGGTGGCCGACCGCGGCGACTGGCGCCCCGCCGACGACGACCCCGGGCACCGCGGCCGCGGGCTCCTGCTGCTCTCCCAGGTCACCGACGGGCACGAGGTCGAGCGCGCGCCGGACGGCACCCGCGTGCGGCTGTGGTGGCACCGCCCACCGTGAGCTGGCTACGGTCGCGCACCATGAGGACACCCGAGCTCGTGCTCGTGCCCGCCCTGGTCGGGCTGCCGGCGGCGCAGGCGCACGAGGTCGCCATCACGGCCCGGGTGGTCGCCGTCGATCCCGACCCGGACACCCCGGCGACGGTGGAGGGCACGGTGACCGCCCAGCAGCCCGAGGCCGGCACGCGCGTGCCCGCGGGCGAGGCGGTGACGATCTGGGTGGAGCCCGACTCCGGCGGCGGGGGCGGCGGCAACGTGCCGCGCATCGAGCCGGACAAGCCGCTCGACGGCGCCGGGGCCAACTAGCGCGCCGATCAGACGGGAAGCCCCGCGAGGCGGCGGGTCGGGGGTCCACCGCCCCGCGGGGTCACCTGGTCTGTCGTCGCGCGGGAGAGCGGCGTTACGCGTGTCGGCGGACGGGGACCGGGAACACCTGCCGGGTCCCACCACCCCCGGAGGTGTCCGTCCGTGAAGATCGGCTACAAGCTCATCGCCGAGGCCTACTCGCCGACCGAGATGGTGCGCCAGTGTGTGCGCGCCGAGGAGGCCGGCTTCGACTTCGTCGAGATCTCCGACCACTACCACCCCTGGGTGTCCGAGCAGCAGCACTCGGGGTTCGCGTGGTCGATGCTCGCGGCGATGGCCGCGAAGACCGAGCGGATCGAGCTCGCCACCGGCGTGACCTGCCCGTTCATCCGCTACCACCCGGCGATCATCGCCCAGGCCGCGGCGACCACCCAGCTGCTCTCCGACGGGCGCTTCACCCTCGGCGTCGGGTCCGGCGAGCGGCTCAGCGAGCACGTCGTGGGCCACGGCTGGCCGAGCGTCAGCGTGCGGCACCAGATGTTCCGCGAGTCGCTGGAGATCATCCGGCTGCTGTGGCAGGGCGGGTACCAGAGCTACGAGGGCAAGCACCTCACGCTCGAGGACGCGCAGGTGTTCGACCTGCCCGAGACCCTCCCGAAGATCATCGTCGCGACCGGGGGGCCGCAGGCCTCGAAGCTCGCCGCCGAGGTCGGCGACGGCATCTTCGCCACCGAGCCCCGCGCCGACCTCATCGAGGCCTTCACCGGCGCCGGCGGCGACGGCCCGCGCTACACCGAGGTGCCGATGGCCTACGGCGCGACCGAGGACGAGGCCGCCGAGGAGGCCCGCCGGCTGTTCCGGTTCGGGATCACCGGCTGGAAGGTGCAGGCCGAGCTGCCCAACCCCGTCAACTTCGACGCCGCGACGGCCACCGTCACCGCCGACCACATGCGCGAGGCGTTCGCCTGCGGGCCGGACACCGACAGGCAGCTCGCGGTCGCGCAGCAGTTCGTCGACGCCGGCTACGACCACCTGGCACTGATCAACGCCGGGACGGACGTCGACGGCTTCTTCGACCACGTCGCGAAGGAGCTCGCCGAGCCGCTGCGGGCGCTGCGCCCCTCCTCCTGACCACGGGTCGTACCCTCGGTACGGGCCGCCGGAGGTCAACGGCCCGCGAGGGAGGAACAGGGATGACCGCGGTCAGCACCGCGCAGGCCGCCGACGCCACCGGCGACGACCCGCTGTCCCAGGCGCGGCGCCGCCGGACGTTCGCCGTGATCAGCCACCCGGACGCCGGCAAGTCGACGCTCACCGAGGCCCTCGCCCTGCACGCCGAGGTCATCTCGGCGGCCGGCGCCGTGCACGGCAAGGGCGGCCGCAAGGGCGTGACGTCCGACTGGATGGACATGGAGCGCGAGCGCGGCATCTCCGTGACGTCCGCGGTGCTCCAGTTCTCCTACCGCGACCAGGTGATCAACCTCCTCGACACCCCCGGCCACGGCGACTTCTCCGAGGACACCTACCGCGTGCTCGCCGCGGTCGACGCCGCGGTGATGCTGCTCGACGCGGCCAAGGGCCTGGAGCCGCAGACCCTCAAGCTCTTCGACGTCTGCCGTGACCGCGGCGTGCCGGTGCTGACGTTCGTCAACAAGTGGGACCGGCCGGGCCGCGAGCCGCTCGAGCTGCTCGACGAGGTGGAGCAGACGATCGGCCTGCGCCCGATGCCGATCACGTGGCCGGTGGGCATCGCGGGCGACCTGCACGGGCTCGTCGAGCGCGCCGACGGCACGATGCACCGCTTCACCCGGGCCGCGCACGGCGCGTCGCGGGCGACGGTCGAGGTGCTCGACCCGGAGACCGCGGCCGCCGAGGAGGGCCCGGACTGGGAGCGCGCCACCGAGGAGCTCGCGCTGCTCGACGAGATCGGCGCGGGCTACGACGAGGAGGCCTTCCAGGCCGGCACGGCGACCCCGGTGATGTTCGGCTCCGCGCTGTCGAACATCGGCGTCGCCCGCCTGCTCGACGCGCTCGTCGAGCTCGCGCCGCCGCCGGGGCCCCGGCCCGACCAGAAGGGCGACCCGCGGCCGGTCGACGCGCCCTTCTCCGGGCTGGTGTTCAAGGTGCAGGCGTCGATGGACAAGTCGCACCGCGACCGCGTCGCCTTCGTGCGCGTCTGCTCCGGACGCTTCGAGCGGGGCATGGTGCTCACCCACGACGCCACCGGGCGCCCGTTCGCCACGAAGTACGCGCAGGCGATGTTCGGGCGCGACCGGTCGACGATCGAGGAGGCGTTCCCGGGCGACATCGTCGGCCTGGTCAACGCCACCGCCCTGCGTCCCGGCGACACGCTGTGGGCCGAGGAGCCGGTGACCTTCCCGACGATCCCGAGCTTCGCCCCGGAGCACTTCGCGGTGTGCCGGGTGGCCGACATGTCGAAGACCAAGCAGTTCCGCAAGGGCGTCGAGCAGCTCGACTCCGAGGGCGTCATCCAGGTACTGTCCTCGGACCTGCGCGGCGACCAGGCGCCGGTGCTCGCGGCGGTGGGGCCGCTGCAGTTCGAGGTCGTGTCGGCCCGGCTCGCCGACGAGTTCGGGGCGCCGGTGAAGCTCGACCGCCTCGACTACCAGCTGGCCCGCGCCACCGACGCGGCCGGCGCGGAGGCGCTCAAGGGCGCGGTGGGCATCGAGGTGCTCACCCGCCGGCTCGACGGGCAGCTGCTGGCGCTCTTCCCGCACAAGTGGCGGCTGCAGGCGGTCGCGCAGAACAACCCGGATCTGCTGCTGGCGCCGCTGGTGGCGGACGCGCTCTAGGCCGGGAGTCTGCGGGGCGGGAGCGCCTCGTTGATCGTCCTGCTCGTCTCGTCCGGGTCGGGGACCTCGACGACGACGCGGTGGTACGGGTCGCCGCGCAGGTAGATGGCGAGCAGGTTCTCGGCGCGGCGGACCATCCACAGCTGCCGGCGCTCACCCACGCCGTAGGAGCCCGCGCGCAGGACGCGCGGCACGCTCACGCCCGGCAGGTGCACGCGCGGGCTGGCCGCCACGGCGTCGCGCCGGTGGAGCGTGCGGGCGAGCAGCACCCGGCTCAGCGGGAGGTACACCCCGCGACAGCAGGCCCAGACCCGGTCGGAACCGCTGAAGCGGACGACCACTCCGTCCGCGGTGACGCGGAGCTGGACCGGCATCTCTCACCTGTCTCGTCGCGGACCGGCCGCGCACCGTGGTCGGCGCGGCACTGGGACTCCTTCGACCCGCGATGATCGGGGGCGGGCGCGCGCCCGGCGACACGTCCGCCCCCGGAGCACCGCGGGAGCGCTCAGCTGAGGCGGTCGCTCTTCGACGCCGCCTCCTCGTAGGCGCGCTCGGTGGCGCGCTGGGCGTCCGCGAAACCCTTGGCGACGGCCTGGGTGCCGTCGGAGTGGGCGTCGCGCACGGCCTGCTCGGCGTCGCGCGCGGCCTGGGCCAGCGCACGCTCGGCCTCGGCGGCCGCGTCCGCCACCGAGGAACCGGTGTCGGCGCTCCCGGTGGCGGTGGTCGCGGTGCCGGCGGATCCTGCGGCGCCCGGCGTGGCGGCGGGTGACGGGGCGCCCGGAGCGGGCATGCTGCTGCCGCCCCGGACGTCGTCGCCGTCAGGGCGACGGTGCTGGGCAGACCGGTCACCCAGCTGCTCGTCGGACGCGACGTGACGGTCGGCGTCGTCGGTGGCGCTCACGGCACGACCTCCGGACTCTCGTTCGGAGTGCGGCGCGCCGGGCCCCTGGTGGACGCGGCACCCTGCCCCCCGATCGGCTTCGGTGCGCCGACCAGCATGGCAGGCGACGCCCCGAACGGCCCGCGCACCCTCCTCTCGCCGCAGGGCGGAAATCGCGGGTGACGTGCGCATCCGCCGGGTGGTGCGACGAGCGCCACCCGGACGGGGGAGCGACCCCCGCCGATCGGGCGGACGACGGCCCGGGCCCGGCGGGCATGATCCACGCGGACGCCCGGAGAGGGACCTACCGGGCGCACCGAGCCGCCCGGCGATGACACGATGGCGGCCGCGAGACGTGCGCGTGACCACCGGCCGACGGAGACGTGATGGACGCACCCGACCCGGGGACCACCGGTCCCCCGGTCCCCGAGCAGGCGCGCTTCTGCGTGCGCTGCGACGGGCCGGTGGGGCGGGGGCGGCACGGCCGGCCGGGTCCCGAGCGTGGCCGGTGCCCGTGGTGCGGCGCGGCCTACGACGTGCGTCCGGACCTTCCCGCCGGTCTCGAGCTGGCCGGTGCCGCGGGCCGCTACCGCATCCGCGCCCCGCTCGTACGGGGCGCGCGGGGCTGGTCGTACACCGCCACGCGCCTCGACGCGGGCGCGCTGGTCGTCCTCGGACGCCTCGAGGGCCCCGAGGGCCCGGCGGCGGGCGAGCTGGCCGTCACCGAGACCGGGGTGCTGCTCGGGCTCGACGTGCCCGGGCTGGTGCACGCGCGGGACGTCGTCGAGGCCGACGGGCGCGACGGGCGCGTGCGGCTGCTGGTGCTCGACCACGTGCCGGGCGAGCCGCTGTCCGCGCGCCGGCCGTGCCCGCCCGCCGAGGCCCTCGACGCGGTCCTCGGCGCGGTGGCCCCGGTGGCCGCCCTGCACACCCACGGGCTGCTGCACGCCGACCTCAACCCGAGCAACCTGCTCACGGGCCCGGACGGCATCACGGTGCTCGACCTCGGCAGCGTCCGGCGGGTCACCGACCGCACCAGCGACGTCTGGTCGACCTCGGGCTTCGTCGCCCCCGAGATCCACCCCGGCGGGCCCGGGCCCTCGGTGGCGTCCGAGGTGTTCGCCCTGGGGCGGACGCTCGCGGTGCTGCTCGCCGACTTCGACCACGCGCGCCGGCACGCGCTGCGCCTGCCCGACCCGGCCACGGTCCCGGTGCTGCGCGACGACCCCGAGCTGGTCGCGCTGCTCGACCGCGCGACCGATCCCGACCCCGCCCGGCGGCACCGCAGCGTCGAGGCGTTCGCCGCGGACGCCCGCCGGGTACGCGGCCGCTACACCGCCCGTGCGGGCGCGGAGGATGACCAGATCCCTGACGCCCGAGGAGCAGCGATCCCGTGACGGAGATGGCCGGGGGCTCCCCGACGCGCGGGACCGGGGACGCCGAGACCGGCGACGTCCCCCTGGTCGCGCGCACCGACCTGCGCGCCGAGCTCGCCGAGGGCGGCACCCCGCCCTGTCCGCAGTGCGGGGACACCGCGCCGCCGGCCGCGGACGGCGCCTGCGCGACCTGCGGCACCCACCGCCCCGCGCTGCGCGACCACGTCGAGCTGACGCTCGGCGACGCCGCCGCGGTCACCGACCGCGGGCTGCGCCGGCGGCGCAACGAGGACGCCGTCGAGCTCGGCCGGCGGCTCGACCGGGGCCTCGAGACCTGGGTCGCCGTCGTCTGTGACGGCGTGGCGTCCGCCCGCCGCGGTGACGAGGCCTCCCTGGTGGCGGTCGGCGCGGCCGTCGGGGCCGCCCTGGAGACCGCCGCCGCACCGGCCACCCCGCCGACCGGCTTCCCGGTGGTGTCCTCGACGCACGACACCGGCCCGATCCCGGTCGTCGGCGAGACCGAGCCCGACCCCGACACCCCGGGCCGCGCCGGGACCGGCGTCGGTGGCGAGCTCGACGCCCTGGCCACGGCCGCCTCCGCCGCGGCGGCGACCGCCGCGGCGGACCTCGGGCACGGCGGCGGTGACAGCCCCGCCTGCACCTACGTCGCGGCCGTCGTGCGCGGCGGCGACGCGGTGGTGTCGTGGGTCGGCGACAGCCGCGCCTACTGGCTGGCCGCTGACGGGTCGTCCCGCCTGCTGACCACCGACGACTCGTGGGCCGAGGAGATCGCCGCGGCCGGGATCATGTCGCGCGAGGAGGCCGCCCGCGACCGGCGCGCCCACGTCCTGACCCGCTGGCTGGGCCGCGACGCCCCCGGCGCCCCCGCGCGCACCCGCCGGGTGCAGGTCGGCGTACCCGGCCTGCTACTGCTGTGCAGCGACGGCCTGTGGAACCACCTGCCCGACCCCGACGTGCTGGCGCGGCTCGCCGCCCCCGCCCTCGGCGGTGACGTGCCCCCGCCGGTCCCCGGCGCCGAGGACGACGAGCTGGCGGGCCACGCCGTCCTGGCGGCCGCGACGGCGCTGCTCGCCGCCGCGCTGGACGACGGCGGCAGCGACAACGCGACGGTTGCGCTCGTCCCCGTCGTCCCGCCCGCCGACGCCGGCGACCGCCCGTCGGTGGCCGTCGACGCGCGCGGGCCCGACGAGCGCACCGGGCCCATCCCGCTCGACGGGCGCGGAGTGGTCGACCGGTGACCGGCGGGACCTCCGGCGCCGACGCCCCCGCGGCGACGGGTCCGGGGTCGTGGGTCGTCACGGTCTGGGCCGATCCCGACTACCACGAGCTCGTCCGTGCGCGGGAGACCGCGGGCTCGGCCTCGGTCGCCGCCGACTTCCCCACCACGCTCGCGCCGCGCGAGGTCGTCCTGCGCGGCGAGGAGGTGCGGGTCGGGCGGGCCGGCGCCCCGGCGGGCCAGGACCCGCCCGAGATCGACCTCAGCGGGCCGCCCCGCGATCCGGGCGTCTCGCACCTCCACGCCGTGCTGATGGCCCTGCCGCGCGACCGGTGGGTCGTCATCGACGCGGGCTCGACCAACGGCACGACGCTCAACTACGGCGAGGACCCGTTGGCGCCCGACACCCCCGTCGTGCTGTCGTCGGGCGACCGCATCCACGTCGGGGCGTGGACGACGCTGACGATCGAGCGCCGCTGACGCGCGTCAGTACCGGTCGGGCAGCGGGATGGGGCGGGTGACGGCGTCCACGAACGCGACCTCGGGCCGCGCCGGCTCGGGGACGCCGGTGAGCGTGCGGGTGATGAGGAAGCGCGCCGCGAGGAAGCTGACCGGCAGCGCCAGGCCGGCCGCGACGAGCGGGGCGAGGCGCTCGTCCACCCCGAGGTGCACGAGCCCGACGACCCCGACCGTCGTCGCCAGGATGTTGACCACCTGCGAGGCGGGGTAGAGCAGGAACCGCGTCCACGTCGGGCGGACCCGGAACGTGAAGCGGCAGTTGAGCAGGAACGACACCACCATCGCCGCGCCGAGCCCGACGACGTGCGCGGTCAGGTAGCCGGCGCGCGGGTGGACCAGCAGGTAGGTGCCGTAGTAGGTGGCGGCGTTGGCCAGCCCGACCAGCCCGTAGCGGACGAGGCCCGCGACGAGCTCGGCCAGCGGACGGGCCCGGGTGGTCACGCCGGGAGGGCCACGCCCGGCGCCGTGTAGACCGCGAGGCCGATGAGCACCACCCAGATGACGCCCAGCACCTGCAGGACGCGGTCGCCCAGGACGATCTCCTCGGGCTCGCCGCCGTTGCCGCCGTCGACGTCGACGGCGTAGCGCAGGACAGCGACGACGAACGGCACGATCGACACGATCGCCCAGGTGGAGGGGGCGCTGGGCAGGCGGCCCGGCATCGCCGTCACGCCGATGCCGAAGGCCCACAGGCCGTAGGCCATGATCACGACGGTGGCCGAGAGCGACCACACGAACCGCAGGTAGGACGCGGAGTAGCGCTCGAGCGACTTGCGGATCTTGGCGCCGGTGCGCTCGGAGAGGCGCATCTCGGCGTAGCGCTTGCCCGAGGCCATGAACAGCGAGCCGAAGGCCATCGTCAGCAGGAACCACGGCGAGAGGTACAGGCCCGCGGCGGCACCGCCGGCGATCGCCCGCATGAGGAAGCCCGAGGAGACGATGCAGATGTCGATGACGGGCTCGTGCTTGAGCCACAGGCAGTACGCCAGCTGCACCGCGATGTAGATCGCGGTGACGATCAGCAGGTTGGTGCTGGCCAGGAGGCTGACCCCGAGCGCGGCGGCGAAGAGCACGATGCCCGTGACGACCGCGAGGCTCGGCGGCACGATCCCCGCCGCGATCGGGCGGAAGCGCTTCTTCGGGTGCGCCCGGTCGGCCTCGACGTCCTTGGTGTCGTTGATCAGGTAGACGCCGGACGCGGCGAGCGAGAACGCGACGAACGCGAGGCCCACCGCGGGCAGCACGTCGAGGTCGAGCAGCTTGCCCGCGGCGAACGGCGCGGCGAGCACGAGGACGTTCTTGACCCACTGCCGCGGCCGCATCGCCTTGAGCAGCCCGAGCGGCACGGCCACCGGGCGGGGACGGCGCGCGGGTGCCTCCGCGGCGGACGGCTCGGGCTCGGGCGCGGGCACCGTCGCGTCCGCGGGCTCGGTGCTCGCCGCGTCGTCCTGCTGCCGGGCGGAGCCGGTGGGGGTCACGGGGGTCATGCGGTCCTCCAGCGGCCGACCGAGCCCCGGCGCACGGCCCGGCGCGCGCCGAGCGCGCACGCCGTCCCGAGCACCGAGCCCGCCAGCACGTCGGTCGGGTAGTGGACGCCCAGCACCAGGCGCGAGAGCGCCATGCCGGGCACGAGGAGGGTCGCCGCACCCGCTCCGGCGCCGCCGACGAGTCCCGCGTAGAGCAGGGCGGCGGCCGTGGTCGACGACGCGTGCGACGAGGGGAAGCTCAGCCGGCTGGGGGTGCCGACGTGCACCGCGACCCGGGGGTCGTGGGGCCGCCGGCGGCGCACCACGCGCTTGACGGCGATCGAGACGCCGTGCGCGGCGACGACGCCGCCCACCGCGGTGACCCACTGCCGCCGCCGGGGCGCGTCGAGCGCGGCCCCGAGGGCGCCGAGGGCGATCCAGCCGGCGGCGTGCTCGCCGAAGAACGACATCGCGCGGGCGGCGCCCACCACCGGCGGCGTGCCCAGGCGGCCCTGCACGGCCCGCAGGACCGCGACCTCGCCCCGGGCGGGCCCGACGGTCACGCCGGGTCCCTCGGCACGATCGAGCACGTGGTGGTCCCTCCTGATCGCGGAGATCGGTGTCGCCTGAGCGGATGCTACGCGGCCCTTGACAAGGGGCCCGCAGTGGTCCATCGCGCCACGCGGGCGGATGGTTCGAGCGGATCCCCTCGTGCGGGCGCTCAGAACCACCTCTCGAGGACGGACGCCACACCGTCGTCGAGGTTGCTCGCGGTGACCTCCTGCGCGACGCACAGCACATCCGCGTGGGCGTTGCCGACGGCCACGCCGTGCCCCGCCCAGCGCAGCATCGCCAGGTCGTTGGGCATGTCGCCGAACGCGACGACGTCGGCGGCGTGCACCCCGTGGTGCGCCGCGGCCCGCTCGAGACCCCGGGCCTTGGTCACGCCGCGGACGGCGCACTCGAGCAGCCCGCCGCCGGCCGAGTACGTCACGTCGACGAGGTGGCCGACCGCGGCCACCGCGGCGCGGGCCATGTCGTCGCTGCGGCGTGTCGGGTGGCGGGCGAGCACCTTGATGACCGGCTCGGCGAGCAGGTCGCCCGGTCCGACGTGGCGGTGGTCGGGCAGCGGCCAGGCGTGCACGTAGGCCGGGTCGGAGACGAACTGCTCCTCGCGGCGGTCGAACGCGCCGGCGCCGACGCGCTCGACGGCGATCCCGCAGCCCGGGACGGCCGCGCGCAGGCCGTCGACCACCGCCGCGAGCGTCTCGACGTCCAGCGTCTCGGCCGCGAGCACCCGGTCGGCGGCGGCGTCGTAGAGCACCGCGCCGTTGGCGGCGACGGTCAGCGGGTGCACGCCGAGGGCCTCGCACACCCGCGGGATCCACCGTGGTGGGCGACCGGTGGCGAGCACCAGCGGCACGCCGGCGTCGACCATGCGCGTGATGACGGCCCGGGTGCGCGGCGAGGGTCCGTCGTCCCCGAGCAGGGTCCCGTCCACGTCGCTGGCGACCAGCCGCGGTCTCTCCACCTCTCGAGACTATGACCTGCGGCGCCGGGTAACCGGCCGGCGATGACCACCATCGACGCGCTGCTCGACGAGGCCGGCCGCACGTTCGCCGACGAGGCCGGGATCACGCTGTCCGACGAGCCGGCGCCGCTGTACCGCCTGCTCGTGCTCAGCGTCCTGCTGTCCCGGCGGGTGCAGGCGCAGCTGGGCGTCCGGGCCTGCCGCGAGCTGATCGACGCCGGGCTCGGCACGCCAGAGCGCATGCGCGACGCCTCCTGGCAGGACCGCATCGACGTCCTGGCCCGGGCGCGGTACCGCAGCACCGAGCAGACGTCGACGGCGCTGGGCGAGGGCGCGCAGCTGGTGCTCGACGAGTGGGGCGGCGACCTGCGCCGGATGCGGGAGGCCGCCGGCGGCGACGCCGGGACCCTGCAGGGCTACCTGACGCAGGTGCCGCGGCTGGGGCCGGTCGGCGCCGACATCTTCACCCGCGAGGTCCAGGCGGTGTGGCCGGAGTTCCGCCCGCACCTCGACGCCCGGGCGCTCGCCGGCGCGAAGGCGCTCGGCCTGTCGCAGGACCCGGCCGAGCTCGCCGACCAGGTCGACGGGGACGACCTCGCCCGCCTCGCCGCGGCCCTCGTGCGCGCCGACCGCGAGGAGCAGGTCCGCGAGGACGTGCTCGACGACTAGCCGACCGCGCCCTGGGGCTGGACCCCGGCGTAGCCCTCCCCCGCCAGCGTCGGGCCGCGCGCCCAGCCGGACTGCGAGCGCTCGACGGTGCTGACGCCGTACCGGCCGGTGGGTAGGTCGCGGAACACGAGGTCGATCCGGCCCCACGGCTTCGCGGGCTCGCGGCCCGGCGCGACGGCCGTGGCGAGGCGGACGTACGTCGCCCCCACGGTGTCGAGGCGCCACACGCCCGCGCGGTTCTGGCTGTCCTGCAGGCCGTAGTAGGCGTTGGTGAGGTCCTCGTCGGCGTGGATGCGGACCGTCGAGGGCGGGGCGAGGCCGTCGTGCGAGGCAACCTGGTCGACGCACGGCCAGAGCACGGCCGACATCTGGTCGACCAGCACCGGCTGGCCCGCCAGCAGCGGCGCGACCGGCTGCGGGCGGGCGAGGAACGGCTGGGCGACGGCGAGCCGGTCGGTGCCGCGGGTGCCGGTGCTGTCGATCACGACCCGCACGAACGTGGGATCCCCGGGCGCGTCGACGAGCGACACCGGCCGCTGCTGCCAGGTGCGCTCGTCGGCCTGCGGCAGGTAGTCGATCGACGTCCGCCCCAGCACGCGGGGCGCGGCCGCGGCACCGTCGCCGAACTCGACCGACACCCGCTCGTCGGGCGGCCCGGACTCGAGCATCGGCACGACGACGTCGGTCGCCCCGGTGCCGGCCGGCACCGGGTACCAGCCCGTGACCAGCGTCCCGCGGCCGCTGGAGTCGTCGGTGACGTCGTGCCAGACCTCGCCGAGGCCGGGTACCGGGTTCGGTGGTGGCTCGACGGCGCCGTCGACGAAGTCGCCGGTGGTGCGGGCCGGTCCGACCGGGGCGCCGAGGGGCGTCGGCGTGGGCAGCAGCGCGGTGACGTTGTCCTCGAGCCCGCAGCCCGCGCGGACGACGTCCTTGGCGTTGCCGAGCGCCACCGTCCAGCCGGGGTACTGGCGTGCCGGGGCCAGCACCATCACCGCGACGAGCCCGACGACGACGCTGGTGGCGGCGACCGCGAGCAGCGCACGGTCCGGCGCGGGCCGCGGCAGCGACCGCTTCGGCCAGCGCTTGAGCGACCAGTGGGCCCACACCGACGCGAGCAGCGCGACAGCCACCCAGACGAGCGGGTTGCGCAGGAAGATCGGCCCGAGGTGTGGCGCGAGCAGGTTCTGGCTCAGCGGCGTCGGGTAGGGGTTGGCGTGGTCGCCGAAGAACTGGCCGCGGTCGGTGTACGGGCGCCAGAGGTTCCAGCCCGCGTAGCTCACCGACGTCGCGATGACGAGCACGGCGACGCCGCCGACGGTGGCCAGGGCGCGGTCGTGGCGCGGCATCGGGCCCCGCAGGAGGGCGAGCGCGATGAGCACGGTGCCCGAGGCGGCGATCGCCGGGAAGTGCAGCACCCACTTGGTCGGGCTCACCGCGACGAGCACGAAGGCGAGCGCCGTCGTCGCCGCGGCGTGCAGCAGGACGCGGCGCAGGGCGTCGTCCTCCGGCCCGCTGCGTCCGCTGCCCGCGGCCACCAGCAGCATCAGCCCGAGCGTGATGAGGATCGGAGCCCGCTGGGCCCACGGCGTCCGGCCCGGTCCGAGCAGGGTCTGGTAGTGGACGAGCTCGTCGTACCAGGGGACGGTGTCGTAGTAGTACGCGTGCACCGCGGACGCCTCGAGGACGTCACCGAGGGACGCGTCGGCGAACGCCACCGGGATGGCCACCGTGGCCGCGGCGGCGAGCACGAGCAGGTAGGTCACCTGGTCGCGCCGGGGCATCGCCAGCAGGCTCGGCCAGGCGCGCGGGATCTCCACGAGCAGCGGGGCGATGGCCACCACGCCGGTCGGCGAGCAGGCGATCGCCAGGGCCGCCGCCATGATCGCGATGACGTAGAGGAACGGCGTGCCGCGGTCGCGGGCCAGCTCGACGAGCAGGAACACCACGACCGAGAGCAGCACGATCAGCGGCTCGGGGCGCAGCGTCAGCCCGAACGGCAGCCACCACAGCAGGTGGGCCAGCGCGAGCGCCCAGGGCACCCAGGCCCGCCGCACGGCCGTCCGTCGTGAGATCAGCACGAAGAACGTGCGCAGCAGCGCCCACGTCAGCAGGCCGTAGAGCAGGGGCAGGCAGCGCTGCCAGACCAGTCCCCAGCCACCGATCGCGCCCCACGCCTGCATCGCGTACTGCGAGGCGACGAAGGGGTTCTCGGTGACGTTGAACATGTAGACGGCGTTGCCGATGTAGCCCGCCTCGCCGGCGTCGCGCGCCATGAGCGGGTACCAGCTGTCGTCGAAGTTCATCGGCGCGACGAGCACCCAGCCCGCCGACAGGGCGACCACCAGGCCGTCGGCCCACGACAGGTGTCGTCGCAGCCGCCCGGGCCAGGCCCGCGGGCCGAGCCAGCCGCGGGCGCGCCGCCAGCTGCCGCGCCGGTAGACGAGCACCAGCAGGACCGCCAGCGCCCCGAGGTGCGCCACGAGCAGCACCGTCTTGAGCACGCCGGGCGAGGAGTCGTAGCGGTCGTCGGTGCGGACCGACACCGCGAGTCCGGCCGTCGCCGGGGTGCCGTCGGTGCTGGTGGTGAGCTCGGCGATCCGCGGCGGCAGGACGTCGGCGCAGGCACCGCAGGCCAGGGGCAGCCGCACGCCGCCCTGGGTGACGCGCAGCCCGGCCTCGTCGACGGTGATGCCCACACCGCAGTCGCCGGCGGGCAGCAGCCCGGCGGCGACCGTCTGCCCCGAGACGACGAGGCTCGCCAGCCCGCCACCCGAGCTGAGCACCAACCCGCCGTTGGCGGGGTTGCCGGGGAGGGTGCGCAGGACGTCGCCGCCGGCGCGGAGCGCGGTGCACGGCACGGTCGCGGTGAAGCCCAGGGGCCGGGGCGGGTTGAGCGCGAGCTGGGTGGACACCGGCGCGCCGGGCGTCGCCGCCGGGGCGGGCCACGTGACCGTCGTGTCCTGCACCGTGACCGGGGCGAGCGGGATGGCGATCCCGAGCACGAGGGTGATCAGGGCCCAGACGAGGACCGTGCGACCGCCGGGGTGGGCCGCCGCGTCGGCGGGATCATCCTGGGGAGAGGCCGTCCGGTCGGCGTGCGCCAGCGCGGTCACCACGCGCTCCGGGGGCGGGTGACCACGGGTGGGGTCGACCGGGGAGAAGGCACCAGGACGGAGCGTAGGTCGTCAGGACCCCGTGAAGGGGGTGGGGTGGACGCGTGTCCCCGCACCTCGATGTGGTGGTGGCTGCTCTCCACGTCGATCTTCCGAGAGTGTCAGCAGCGCTGTCCGGCTCAGAACGGTGGTGGGTCGTCGGCGGCGTGGACGGCGGGTGCGGTGACCTCGGGCTCGGCGAGCCCTGTGGTGCGTCGGTAGCGGGCGCGCCAGTCGGGGTGGTCGTCGTCGGTCCAGACCGGACCGTCGTCGGGCAGCGGGCGTGGGGTGGCGGCGGGTCGGGGCGCGACGGGTTCGTGGAGGATCTTTCGGGGTCTGGTGGTGTGGTGGATGCCGGCGCGGGTGCGCCACCAGAAGAGGCCCGGCGCGGGTTGATGGAGGGTCCAGCCGCCGTGGTGTTTGGCGCGGTGGTGGTGGCGGTCGAGCACGCCGAGGT
>NZ_BAABHO010000043.1:0-57418 GCF_039542135.1 Actinomycetospora chlora | reverse complement strand
GACTGGATCGACCCCGACCGACAACCAAGGCCCGGCGGCCGACCACGGGTGCCGGCCTGACGGTCAGGCCGGGAACAGCGCGTCGAGGGCTCGCCGACGCTCGGCGCGGTCGAGGCCGCGCAGGTCGGCGCGGCCGTGCTCGGTGACGACGACGTCGACGTCGTGCGACGCCGTGGTCACCGGGCGGGAGAGCCGCTCGACGCGGGTGGAGCGCCCGCGGTGCTGCGATGCCAGCGCGACCACCGACAGCCCCCGGACCGAGCGGGCCGCGGCCGCCGCGTAGTCGGGGTGTCCGCCGATGCCCCCGACCAGCGACGTCGCCGTGCCCTCGACGTTGACCTGGCCGTCGAGGTCGATCTCCACCGCCGTGTTCACCGAGACCAGCGGCGGGTCGGCCGACAGCCGCGCCGGGTCGTGGGTGTGCTCGATGCGGTGGACGACCGGGTGCCCGGCCCGGCCGCGGGCGTCGGCCCAGGCGTAGAGCGTGGGGGTGCCGACGAGGTAGGTGGCGACGGGGTCCGAGAGCAGCAGCCCGGCCTCGTCGAGGGCGACGACCCCGTCGCCGAGCAGGCCGGAGTCGGCGTGCACGCGCACGCCCGCCGTCCGCACGGCGTCGACCACGGCCGCGCCGAGCTGCCCGGGCGCCCACTGCAGCCGTACCCCGTCGTGCAGCAGACCCACGACGTGCCGGCCGATCGCCTCGTGCGCCGGGCTCGGGGTCGCCGGCGGCACGACGTGCGGCCCGGTGGCCTCCTCGCCGAGCGCGAACACCTGGGCGTCGGGCAGCGACGGGCCGGCCGCGGCGCGGGGGAGGTCCGGGTCGAGCACGACCGCGAGCGGCACGCCGAGGTCGATCACGGCGCGCACCCACGACGCCTCGGCGCCCAGCACCGGGCCGTACGGGCCGGGCGCGGCGGCGAGCACGAGCACGTCGGGTCGCAGCGGCCCGGCCACCAGCGCCGGCACCGCCGACAGCCGCGCCGGCACCGCCCGCACGTGCCCCGCCTCGGCCGCGGACCGCAGCCCCCACCCGGGCATGACCGTGCGGGCGTCGGCGAACGCGTCGAGGTCGAGCCCGTCGGCGGGCCCGGGCAGCCACCCGGTGACCAGCCGCAGGTCGCCCCGCTCGCGGGCCAGCGCCGAGAGCAGCGGGTAGGCCGCGCGCGGGCTGCCGCAGCCGTCGGCGAGGGCGATGCGGGCCCCCGGCCGCACAAGACCCGCGAGGATGCCGCCGTCGAGCGCCATGATCAGCAGTCTGTCAGCCGCGCGCCGCGCCTCCGAGCAGGCCCCGCGCGATGATCACCTGCTGGATCTGGCTGGTCCCCTCGTAGATCCGGAAGAGCCGGGCGTCGCGGTAGAAACGCTCCACCGGCACGCCGCGCATGTAGCCCGACCCGCCGTGGACCTGCACGGCGCGGTCGGCGATGCGCCCGACGGCCTCGGAGCAGAAGTACTTCGCCGTGGACGGGCCGACGCTCGTGTCCGAGCCGTCGTCGTAGGCGCGCGCGGCCTCCCGCACCAGCGCGCGGCCGGCGTGCCAATCGGTCACCGCGTCGGCCACGAGCCCCTGCACGAGCTGGTAGGCGGCGATCTTGTGCCCGCCCTGCTCGCGCTCGGTGGCGAACAGCCGCATCTCCTCGACCAGCCGCGCGGCCATCCCCATGCACAGCGCGGCGATGTGCAGCCGGCCGTGGGCCAGGCAGCGCATGGCGGTGACGAAGCCGCGGTGCAGCCCGTCCTCGCCGCCGACGAGGTGCGCGGCCGGGACCCGGACGTCGTCGAGGTAGACCTCGCACGTCCACGAGCCCCGCTGGCCCATCTTCGCGTCGTGCTCGGAGAACGAGACCCCGGCCGCGGACGTCGGCACCAGGAACGTCGAGATGCCCTTGGCCGGCGGCGCGTCCGGATCGGTGCGGGCGAAGACCATGAGCACGTCGGCGAGCGGAGCGTTGGTGATCCAGCGCTTCTGGCCGGTGATCACGAACTCGTCGCCGTCCCGGACGGCGCGCGTGGACAGCGACGACGGGTCCGACCCCGCGTCGGGCTCGGTCAGCGCGAACGACGCCACGACCTCGCCCGTCGCCAGCCGCGGCAGCCACTCCTGCTGCTGCTCGGCCGTGCCGCCGGTGAGCAGCACCTGGCCGGCGATGCCGTTGTTGGTGCCGAACAGCGAGCGCAGCGACGGCGTCGTCCAGCCGAGCTCCATCGCGAGCTCGACCTCCTCGGCCATCGACAGCCCGATCCCGCCGAACTCCTCGGGGATCGCGAACCCGTAGAGGCCCATGGCCTTGCACTGCTCGCGGAGCTTCTCGGGGACCTCGTCGGCCGCCTCGATCTCGTCCTCGCGCGGCACCACCTGCTCGCGGACGAACTCACGGACCGAGGACAGGACGTCGGCGAAGTCGGAGGCCTCCATGCCGCTCACGGTGTCACGTTCCGCACGGCGCCGCCGCCGCTACCGCACCCCGCGCATCGCCCGCCGGATCCACGGGGCCAGGGCGAGCAGCACCAGGCCGAGGACGATCGCGGCGCCGCCGGTGATGCCGAAGTAGGTGCCCTCGTGCTCGGGGGCGTAGAAGCCCGCGAGCGTGCCCGACAGCGCCGAGCCCAGCGAGATCGACAGGTAGAAGAGCGCGACCGTGAGGTTGCGGAACGCGGCCGGGCCGATGCGGGTCGACAGCGAGAGGCCGACGGGGGACAGGTTGAGCTCGGCGAGGGCGAACACCAGCAGGATGAGCACGACCGCGAGCACCGGGGTGGTGTTGCCGACCCCGCCCGCCCACGGCAGGAACAGCAGGAACGCGATCCCCATGCCGGCGGCGCCGATCGCGAACTTGGCCGGGGTGGACGGCGCGCGGGTGCCCAGCTTGGTCCAGAGCACCGCGAACAGCGGTGCGAGCACGATGACCCAGAAGGGCTCGACCGAGTTGACCCAGTTGACCGGCATCTCCCAGCCGAACAGGTTCCGGTCGAGCCGCTCGTCGGAATAGAGCTCGACGACCGTGAACTGCTGCTGGAACAGCGACCAGAACACCACGCTGCCCAGCCACATCGGGATGAACGCCCGCACGCGGCTGCGCTCGTCGGCGTCGACCTTGTGGCTGGTCAGCATGATCGTGAAGATCACGATCGCGATGACGGCGACGACGATCGCCACGCTCGTCGAGAGCGTCGCCGCGGAGAGGATGCCGGTCGCGAAGCCCACCACCACGAGCACGACGACGACGGCCGCGGCCACCGCGGGCCGGACCCACGCGCCGGCCGGCAGCGGGTCGGGCACGATGGCGGCGCTCGCGGGCAGGGTCCGCCGGCCCAGGGTGTAGATCCCGAGGCCGAGCGCCATGCCGATCGCCGCGAGCCCGAAGGCCCAGTGGAAGCCCGCGACCTGCTGCGTGAGTCCGGTGAGCAGCGGCCCGACGAGCGCGCCGATGTTGACGCCCATGTAGAAGATCGAGAACCCGGCGTCCGCGCGGGGGTCGTCGCGGTCGTAGAGCGAGCCGACCACCGTCGTCGCCGACGTCTTCACGCCGCCGCTGCCGAGCGCGACCAGCACGAGGCCGACCGCGACCCCGGTGATCCCGGGCAGCACCGCGAGCGCGACGTGCCCGACCATCACCGTGATCGCGGAGTAGAAGAGCGTCCGCTCGGCGCCGAGCACCCGGTCGGCGACCCACGCGCCGACGACGGCGGCGAGGTACACCAGCCCGCCGTAGGCGCCGATCACGCTGGTCGCGGAGGCCTTCGGGAAGCCCAGGCCGCCCTCGGACGCCTGGTAGTAGAGGTAGAAGGCCATGACGGTCTGCATCCCGTAGAACGAGAAGCGTTCCCACAGCTCGACCGAGAACAGGCTGCCCAGCGCGAGCGGGTGCCCGAAGAAGCGGCGGTCGGTGGAGGGCCCGGTGTCGGTGGCGGGGCTCGTCGTCACGGGCAGCAGCGTCCTCCTCGCAGAGCGCTACCGCCAGAGGAGCGTCCGGGCGACCGGTGGCCGTCCCGCGAACGGACTGTGACCCGATCGAGTCGACAGCGGGCGACGAACAGGGCACCCTGCGCTACCACTCCGGCACTGAGGCCGGCGTGAGGTCGGGAGGTGGCTCGTGTACGTGCAGAACGACACCCCGCTCGGCGGATCGCTCGCCCTGAGCGCCGTCGTCGCGGTGCTGCCGCTGTTGGTGCTCTTCGTGCTGCTCGGCGGCCTGCGGGTCCGGGCCTGGCTGGCGTCGCTGATCGGCCTCGCCGTGGCGCTCCTCGTCGCGATCCTCGCCTACGGGATGCCGGTGGGTCAGGCGCTGCTCGCGGGCACCGAGGGTGCGGCGTTCGGTTTCTTCCCGATCCTCTGGATCGTCATCAACGCCTTGTGGATCTACCAGATGACGGTGGCGTCGGGGCACTTCGACGTGCTGCGGCGGTCGTTCGGCTCGGTATCGGACGACCAGCGCGTGCAGGCGGTGATCATCGCCTTCGCGTTCGGCGCGCTGCTCGAGGCGCTCGCGGGGTTCGGCACCCCGGTGGCCATCTGCACGATCATGCTCATCGCCCTGCGGTTCAGCCCGCTCAAGGCCGCCGTGGTCGCCCTGGTCGCCAACACCGCGCCGGTGGCGTTCGGGGCCATCGCGGTGCCGATCACCACGTTGGCCCAGGTCACCGGGCTGCCGGAGGCCGAGCTCGGGGCCATGGTCGGCCGGCAGACCCCGATCCTCGCCGTGTTCGTGCCCTTCGTGCTCGTCGCCCTCGTCGACGGCGCGCGGGGGCTGCGGGAGACCTGGCCGGTGGCCCTGGTCGGCGGCCTCGTCTTCGGCCTCGCCCAGTACGCCACGTCCAACTTCCTGTCGCTGCCGCTGACCGACATCGTGGCCGCGCTGCTCTCGGCCGGCGCCGTCGTGCTGCTCGTCCGCGTCCGCCCGCCGCGGTACGCGGCCGTCGGGTCCGGCGCGGACGCCGACACCCGCGAGCCGGTGTCCGTGGGCGGCGGGGGCGACGCCGGGGGGACCGGCGCCGGCGGGGACGGCGATCGTCCCGAGGCCCCGGAGGCGCCCGCGGGGTCCGGGCACGACGACCACAGCCGGGACTCCCGGCGCGACACCGTGCTCGCATACATGCCCTACGTGATCATCATCGCGCTGTTCGGCATCCAGCAGATCCCCGCGGTCAGCACGGCGCTCAAGTCCGTGACGGTGAAGTTCAACTGGCCCGGCCTGGACGTCCGGACCGCCGCGGGCAAGCCCGTCTCCACCGTCGCGTTCAACTTCAACTGGCTCGAGGCCGCGGGCACGATCCTGCTCATCGCGGGCATCGTCACCGCCCTGGTGCTGCGGGTGCGCCCCGGCGACGCGGTCGCCGCGTACGGCCGGACCCTGGTCCAGCTGCGTACCGCGATCCCGACCGTCATGGCCGTCCTCGCCCTGGCCTACGTCATGAACGACTCGGGCCAGACGCTGACGCTGGGCAGCCTCCTGGCCGGCACCGGCGACTTCTTCGCGGTGCTCTCGCCGGTGCTGGGCTGGCTGGGGACGGCCGTCACGGGCTCCGACACGTCGTCCAACTCGCTGTTCGGGGCGCTGCAGGTGACCGCCGCGAAGGGCGCGGGCCTCGACCCGATCCTGCTTGCCGCAGCCAACAGCTCCGGCGGTGTGCTCGGCAAGATGATCTCCCCGCAGAACCTCGCCATCGCCGCGTCCGCCGTGGCCATGAGCGGGCGGGAGGGCGAGATCCTGCGCCGCGTGCTGCTGTGGAGCCTGGTGTTCCTCCTCGGGATGTGCGTGCTCGTCTACCTGCAGTCGACCCCGGTACTGGGCTGGATGGTGGTCTCCGGCTGAGCGTCGGGCGCAGCGGCCAGCGACGTCCGGACGCTCTTGGTCCGGATGCCGCTCGTCGTGTCTGCGCACGGTCCGGAGCCGTAGCATGATCGCGACAGCGTCTCGGACCCGGGAGGACAGATGGATCCGGTGGTCATCGTCATCGTGGTGGCCGCGCTCGTCCTCGTCGTCGGTGTCGTCCTCGTCGTCATCGCCCGGTCGCGGTCGCGGTCACGGCGGGCCGCCCTGCGCAGCCACTTCGGCGACGAGTACGACCGCGTGGTCGGCGAGTACGGGCAGCGCGACGGCGAGCGCGAGCTGCGCGCGCGGCTCAAGCGTCGTCGCGAGCTCGAGGTCCGCGAGCTCGACGGCGGGGAGCGCGACCGCTTCGGCAAGGCGTGGGAGTCGGCGCAGGCGACGTTCGTCGAGCACCCCTCCACCGGGCTGCGGGACGCCGACCTGCTCGTCCAGCAGGTGATGCGCGAGCGCGGCTACCCCACCGAGAGGTTCGAGGAGCGCGCCAAGATGATCTCGGTGGACCACCCCGACCTCGTCGAGCGCTACCGCTCGGCCCACCGCACGTCCACCGACGTGGAGGACGGCTCGGCCGACACCGAGAACATGCGCCAGGCGATGGTCGACCACCGCTACCTCTTCGACGCGCTCCTCACCGGCGGTGACGCGGACCGCACCCGCCGGCTGTGAGCGCCCCGGGTCACGCGCGGGTCCTCAAGGACCGCTACGAGCTGCAGGGCCTGATCGGCCGGGGCGGCATGGCCGAGGTGCACCGCGCGCTCGACCGTGAGCTGGGCCGTCCCGTGGCGGTCAAGCTGCTGCCCGCGGAGCACCGCGGCGACGCCGAGTACGGCGGCCGCCTCCGGGACGAGGCCCGCGCCGCGGCCTCGATCCACCACCCGAACGTCGTCGCCGTGCACGACGTCGGGTTCACCGACGACGGCGAGGTCTTCGTCGTCATGGAGTGCGTCGAGGGGCGCACCCTGCGCCAGGAGCTCGACGACCGCGGCCGGGTGCCGCCCGGCGAGGCGGCCGCGGCGCTGGTCCCGGTGTGCGAGGCCCTGGCGGCGGCCCACGACCGCGGGATCGTGCACCGCGACGTCAACCCCGGCAACGTCATGCGCTGCGACGACGGCACCGTCAAGCTGATGGACTTCGGCATCGCGCGGGTCGCCGACGTCGAGGGGTTCACCGGCACCGGCGTGGTCATCGGCACCGCGGCCTACCTGTCGCCCGAACAGGTCCGGTGCGAGCCGCTCGACGGCCGGTCGGACGTCTACGCGGTGGGTTGCACCCTCTACGAGATGGTCACCGGCGAGACCCCGTTCCGCGGGCCGAGCTCGGTGGAGGTGGCTGCGCAGCGGCTGCGCGAGTCACCGGTGCCGCCGCGCGAGCTGGTCCGGGACCTCTCGCCCGACCTGGACGCGGTCGTCCTGCGCACCCTCGCCCTCGAGCCCGCGATGCGCCACCACGACGCCCGGGAGCTGGCCGACGACCTGCGCCGCTTCGTCACCCCCGAGCCGACGGCGCGCACCGAGGTGATCCGCGACGCCCCGGGCCGGCCCCGCGACACCGGCGGCGGCGTCGCCCGCCGCTCGACCGGGTCGACCGTGCCCGCCACGCGCCCCCACGACTTCCCCGACGACGACGGCCCCGACCCCGGCGAGCGCAACCCCTGGTCGGGCGTGCGGCTGCTCGGCATCGCGCTGGTCGTGCTCGCCGTGCTCGTCCTCGCGGGTGCCGGGGCGCTGCTGCTGACCCGCTAGGGCTGGCCGATCCGGCGCAGGGCCAGGCGGCCGTCCGCGGGGCCGGTGGGCGTCCAGGCGCCCGACGCGACCGTCCACGTCCGCCCGTCGTAGGTGACGCTGTCGAGCCCCAGCCGCTCGCCGTGGGCGACGAGCCACGTGGCCAGCGCCCACCCCGTCTGCTCGGGCTGCTCGCCGGAGAGCCGGCGGGTGCCGAGCTCCCGGGCCGCCAGATCGGCGACGGCGGTGCCCGACGGGTCGGCGGGCGGGGTGGCGGGCAGGTCGGAGCACGTCCACGCCGCCGGTGCCTGCCCGAGCAGCGCCACGGCCATCAGCCGCGCCTCGGGCTCGTGGTCGGCGTAGGCCTCGGGGTAGCCGCTGCGCTGCACGCGCTGCGCGGCGGCCGTGACGTCCATGCCCGCCCAGCCCGGCACCTGCACCAGCGCGGAGTAGAAGGCCGTGCTCGCGTACACCGGGTCGAGGATCTCGTCGGTCGACCCCCAGCCCTGGCTCGGGCGCTGCTGGAACAGGCCGAGCGAGTCGCGGTCGCCGCCGCGCAGGTTGGCGAGCCCGGACTCCTGGATCGCGGTGGCCAGCGCGACCGTCACCGCGCGGTCCGGCATGCCCAGCCGGCGCCCGACCCCGGCGATCGTCGCGGCGCTGTCGGCCTGCTCGGGCGACAGTGTCCACGTCGTCGGCAGGCCGGGGGAGTCGGGCGGTGCGGTGATCGTGCAGCGCGGCGTCGCGAGCGGGTTGCTGCGGCCGAGGACGACGACGAGGGTGATCACGAGCGCGAGCACGGCCAGCACCACCACGACCACGACGGCGAGGCGGCTGCGCTCGGCGAGGGGTGAGCTCAGGACGGTCCTCCCTCGGCGGTGGGCAGCGCGGTGGGCAGCGCGGTCGGCAGCTCCGCCCGGTGGTGCGCGACGGCGTCGACGACCTGGGTGAGGAAACGCTCGACGAGCGCCTGCTCGTCCTCCGAGTAGGTGGCGAGCACGCCGTCGATCCGGGCGGCGAGCGGGCCGAAGAAGGCGCGGCCGACGTCGGCGCCCGCCGGGTCGTGGTGCAGCGTCACGCGCCGGCGGTCGACCTCGTCGCGCACGCGGTGCAGGTGGCCGAGCCGCTCGAGGCGGTCGACCGCCGCCGTCGTCGCCCCCGAGGAGAGCCCGACCTCGGCGCCGAGGCGGCCCGGGGTGAGCGCGTCGCCGTCGCGCTCGGCGCGCAGGACGGCGAGCAGCGCGGCGGCGTCGGTGCGGTGCAGCCCGTGCCCGGCGGCGAACGCGTGGCCCAGCCGGCCGGCCTCGTCGGCGTAGGCCTGGAGCAGCTCGACGATCCTCTCCCGCACTCCTGCATCGTAGCGACACGTGGAGTAATCTCCACTGTCGAGAGATTCGATCGTGGAGGAGTAGCTGTGTCGACCCTGCTCGCGGCCCCTGTCCGTCCCGCCGACCGTGTGCGGTCCGGCGCCCTGCTGCTCGGGACGCTGCTCCAGCTCGTCGCCGGCGGGCTGGGCGGCTCCGGCGCCTTCGGCCTGTCGGTGGGCGTGGTGGCGCAACAGAACACCACCGTCGTCATGCCGGTCCCGGCGGCGTTCTCGATCTGGGGCCTGATCTACGCGGCGCTGCTGCTGCTCGCGGTGCGCCAGGTGCTCCCCGGCCAGCCCGGGCGCCCGGTGCACCGGGCGACGGGCTGGTGGCTGGTCGCGTCGACCGTGCTCAACGCCGGCTGGATCCTGGTGTTCTCGGCGCAGGCCGTGGTCCTGGCCCAGGTGGTGATCGTGGCCCTGCTCGTCGTGCTCGCGGTGGCCCTGGCCCGCCTCACCGCCCACCCGGCCGAGGGCGTCGCCGACCGGCTCCTGCTCCACGGCCCGGTCGCCCTCTACGCGGGCTGGGTGAGCGTCGCGACCGTCGTCGGCGCGGCCACCACCGGCACGTTCCTCGGCGCCCCGGGCGCGGGCGGCGTCGCGACGGTCCTGGGTGCCCTGGTGCTCCTGGTCACCGGGGCGATCGCGGCCGGCGTCGTCACCCGCACGGCCGGCGCGCTGCCCTACGCGGCGTCGGTGGTCTGGGCCCTCGGCGCGATCGTGGTCATGGCCCCGCCGCTCCCGGTGGTCGTCGCGGCGCTCGTGGCCCTGGTCGCGGTGGTCGCGGCGGCGGTCCGGCGCGTCCTCGCCGCTCCCCACTCCGGCCGTGTGGCCGCCGCGTTCGGCTGATCCCGTTCGCTGCGTCACCCGCGGGCCGCGTCACCACGGCGCCGGACGGCGGGGCGTGGTGAGCTGATCGGGTGCTCGTCTGGCTGGTACGCGCGGTGGCGGTGGTCTGGCTGGTCGGGGTGCTGGTCGTCGCGGTCGGGACGACGCTGCCGCGCGTACCGGTGATCGGGTTCCTCGGGTCGTTCGTCACCGGCCAGTACCCGCTGCACGCCGTGCTCGCCGGCGCGGTCGGGATCGGTCTCGGCGGGCTGGCCCTCGCCGCCGGGGCGCGCCCCGACGGCCTGGTCGTCGGCGCGCTGGCCCTGGTGGCGACGCTCGTGCTGACCGGCGCGCTGGTCGCCCAGGTGCGCGCCGCGACGGTGCCGGTCGACTGGTGGCAGGCGCTCACCGTCACCGGCCAGCCCGACGGCCGGCCCGACCGCACCGAGCCCTACGCGACCGACGACGCCGGCCGCACCCTGTCCCTCGACCTCTACCGGCCCCCGACGCCCGGCCCGCACCCCGTCGTCGTGTGGGTCCACGGCGGCAGCTGGGTCCGCGGCGAGCGCACCGACCGCACCGCGCTGTGCCGGTGGCTCGCCGACCGCGGCCACGCCGTCGTCGCCGTCGAGTACCGCCTGCCGCCGCCCGGACCGGTGGGGGAGGGCCAACGCCGCGACGTCGCGGCCGCCGCCGCGTGGGTGGCGGCGCACGCCGCCGCGGAGGACCTCGACCCCGGCCGCCTCGTCATCGCCGGCCAGTCGGCCGGCGCGACGCTGGCGCTCAGCACCACCGCGGGCATCCTCGCCGGCACGCTCGACGCCCCCAGCCCGCGCGCCGTCGTCGCCTACTACCCGGTGACCGACCTCCGCGCCGTCGCCCCGCAGCTCCAGGACGCCGTCCTCGGCGGCCCGGCCCGCGACCGCGACGCGGAGGTCCGGGCCGGGTCGCCGACCGACCTCGTCCGTCCCGACCTGCCGCCGACCCTGCTCGTGCTCGGGTCCGCCGACCACTTCGTCTTCCCCGACCGCGTCCGCGCCTACGACCGCGACCTGCGGGCCGCCGGCGTCCCCGGCCGGCTGGTCGAGGTGCCGCACGCCGACCACGTCTTCGACTTCCCCTTCGGCAGCCCCGGCGCCCAGGCCACCCGGCCGCTGGTCGCCGCCTTCCTCGCCGAGCACGTCGGGGTGCGGACGTGAGGGCCTCCCGGTAACGCCCTGTTCGTGGTGGACTGCGGCGTGTGACCGATCAGGAGACCGGCCAGCAGGCCCGCCGGCGCTGGAGCCTCGTGGGGCCGGGCATCGTCGTCGCGGCGACCGGCGTCGGGGCGGGCGACCTCGTCGCGACGCTGGTGGCGGGCTCGGAGTACGGCTACACGCTGCTGTGGGCCGTGGTGCTCGGGGTCGTCGTCAAGATCGCGCTGGCCGAGGCCACCGGGCGCTGGCACCTCGCCACCGGCACCACGATCTTCGCCGGTTGGCGCTCGCTGGGCGCCTGGACGACCGTCTACTTCGTCGTCTACGTCGCGATCTGGGGCTTCGTCTACGGCGCGACGGCGATGACGTCCTCGGCGCTGCCGCTGGCGGCGATGTTCGGCGGCTCGATCCCCGCGTGGGGCATCCCGTGCGGCCTGCTCGGCCTGGTGCTCGTGTGGTTCGGCAACTACGCCTTCTTCGAGAAGGTCATGACGGTGCTGGTCGGCGTCATGTTCGTCGTCGTGGTCGGGCTGGCGATCCTCGTGCTGCCCGACGTGCCCGCCCTGCTCGCCGGGCTGCTGCCGACCCTGCCGCAGGGTTCGGGGATCTACACGCTGGGGCTGGTCGGCGGCGTCGGCGGCACCGTCACGATGGCCGCCTACGGGTACTGGGTGAACGCCAAGGGCTGGCGCGACAGCTCGTGGATCCGGGTCATGCGCCTGGACAACCGCGTCGCCTACATCACCACCGGCATCTTCGTCGCGGCGATGCTCGTGGTCGGCGCGGAGCTGCTGTACACGGCCAACATCGCGCTGGTCGAGAGCGACCGCGGCCTGCTCGACCTCGACGCGATCCTCGAGCAGCGCTTCGGCCCGGTGATCGCCACGCTGTTCCTCGTCGGGTTCTTCGCGACGTCGTTCTCGTCACTGCTCGGGGTCTGGCAGGGCGTGAGCCTGCTGGTCACCGACTTCGTGCGCACGCGGCGCGAGGCGGTCGCGCGGACGCCCGACCAGCTCGCCGCCGCCGGCCAGCTCACCGACGACGCCGAGCGCAGCCTGCCGTTCCGGGCCTACCTGCTGTGGCTGACGTTCCCGCCGATGCTGCTGCTGTTCCTCGGGCGGCCGTTCGCGCTGGTCGTCGCGTACGGGGCGCTCGGGGCGTTCTTCATGCCGTTCCTGGCGATCACGCTGCTGTGGCTCCTGGGCAGCAGCCGCACCCCGCGGGAGTGGCGCAACGGGTGGCTCTCGACGTCGCTGCTCGTCGGCGCCGCCGCGCTCTTCGTGGTGCTCTGCGTGTCGGAGCTGGTGGACACCTTCGGCTAGCCACGTGGTCTAGAACGTCAGGACCAACCGGCCCCGGACGCCGCCGGCCTCGAGGCGGCGGTGGGCCTCGGGGGCCTGCTCGGCCGGGAGGGTGTCGGCCACGCGCAGGGTCAGGACGCCGTCCTCGGCCTGCCGGCGCAGCCGGTCCAGCGCGGCGTGGTCCTGCGCGACGTCGCGGACGAACACCGGGTGCCAGGTGATCCCGCGCTCCTCGGCGCCGCGGTGGCCGCGCACCGTCGCGATCCGCCCGCCGTCGCGCACCGCGTCGAGCAGGGCGTCGCCCTGCAGCGACCCGTCGGCGACGGCGTCGACGCCGCCGGGCTGGTCGTCACGGATCCGCGCGGCGACGCCGTCGCCGCGCCGCACCACGACGTCGGCGCCGAGGGACCGCACCAGCTCCTCGTCGGCCTCGGACGCGTCGGCGACGACGGTGAGCCGGTCGGCCTTCGCGAGCTGCACGACGTACCCGCCGAACGCCCCGGCGGCGCCGGTGACGGCGATCGTCTGCCCGGGGGCGAGCGCCAGGACGTCCAGGGCGTGCCGCGCGGTCAGGGCGTTCATCGGCAGCGTCGCGGCCGCGGCCACCGACGCCCCCGCCGGCGCCCGGACGACCGACCCGGCCGGCACCACCACGTGCTCGGCGTAGGCGCCGTGGCTGCCGTCGGGCACGACGACCGCCATCGCGGCGTCGCCGACGTGCAGCTCGGTGTCGGTGCCCTCGCCGATCTCGTCGACCTCGCCCGCCGCGTCCATCCCGGGCACGTACGGGGGCGGGTCCTTGCCCCATCGGCGTGCTGTATCGGATGCGCTCGAGGCGCGGTCGCCGTTGCGCACGAAGGTGTCCGTGGGGTTGACCGCGGCCGCCCGCACCCGCAGCCGGACCTCCCCGCGCCCCGCGTGGGGCTCGGGCAGCTCGACGACCTCGAGCGCCTCGGGCCCGCCGTCCGTGTTGACTCCGATGGCTCGCACGCATCGTGCCTACCCGGACGGGTAGACCGGGACGCGTGCGCCGCTTCCGTGTCGTCGACAGCCCGATCGGCCCGCTCACGCTCACCTGGGATCCCGACGCCGGGGCGGTGGTCGGCCTGCACGTGCACGACCAGCGGGACCGCGGCCCCGACCCGGCCTTCGGCGAGCCGGACGAGGGTCGCTGCGGCGCGCTCGACCACCTCGGCGGCGAGCTCACCGAGTACTTCGCCGGGCAGCGCCGGGCGTTCACCCTGCCCGTCGACCCGCCGGGGACGCCGTTCGCGCGGGCGGTCCTCGCCGCGCTGCGGGACGTCCCGTACGGCGCGACGACGACCTACGGCGCGCTCGCCGCGGCGATCGGGCGCCCGAAGGCGGCGCAGGCGGTGGGCACGGCGAACGCCCGCAACCCGATCAGCCTCCTCGTCCCGTGCCACCGCGTCCTGTCCGCCGCGGGCCGTCCCTCGGGTGGGGGCCGGGGATCGTCCGCAAGCGTTTGCTGTTGGCGTTGGAGTCCGGGAGGCCTTGACCGCGCGGTCCGCGCGGGTATGGTCGGAGACGTCGTTGTGGTGCTGATCACACGAGCTGAGGGCTGATCGGACCGCAGTCACGGCGCAGTTCCCCGACCGGGAAGAGGTGATGGATTGGACGCAGGGAACACCCCGCACCGCATCACTTGGACCCGGTCGTCCCGGCGCCGCACCGCGCACGGGAGCTGATCCACACCAGACTCCACGCTGACTCAAGCGCAGACGACGGTCGGTGGGACGTACCGGGGCCGTGCGGGTCCCGAGCTGACACTTCCTCCCAGAGACGAACCGGCGTCCCGATCACGGGGCGCCGGTTCGTCGTTCGTCTGGGTCAGTAGTGGACGGTGCCGCGCTCCCCGCCCGCCGCGGCGACGGCGCCGCCGGTCACCGACACCGCGCGGGGCGAGGCCAGGAAGACGACGACGTCGGCGACCTCGTCGGCGGTGATGATCCGCCGCAGGCTGGTGGCCGCCGCGAGCTGGGCCCGCACCTCGTCCTCCGTGACGCCGCCGGACGCGACGCGGTCGGCCACCATCCCCGCCGTCCGCTCGGTCTCGGTGTAGCCCGGGTGCACGACGACGACCCCGACGCCGTGCGGGCCGAGCTCGTCGGCGAGGTTGGCGGTCAGGGCGGCGACGCCGACGTTGCGGATCGTGCCGGCGATCGACCCGGTGCGCCGGGCGTTGAGGCCGGAGATGTTCACGATGCGGCCCCAGCCCTGCGCGGTCATGTGCGGCGCCACGGCGCGGGCGGTGCGCAGGTAGCCGAGCACCTTGGTGTCGATCTCGTCGAGCACCGCGTCGTCGGTCAGCTCGGTCAGCGGCGGGATCGGCGCCCCGCCCGCGGGCCGCGCCGCCGCGTTGACCAGCACGTCGACGCCGCCGAGCTCGTCGACCACCTGCGCCACCATCGCCCGCACCGAGGTGTCGTCGGTGGTGTCGGCGACGATCGTCAGCACCCGCGACGCCGGCCCCGCGGCCCGCACCCGTCCGGCCGCGGTCTCGAGCGCCCCGGCGTCGCGGGCCACGAGCACGACGTGCGCGCCCTCGGTCGCGAGCAGCCGCGCGCAGGAGAGCCCGATGCCCCGCGAGGCGCCGGTGACGATCGCGACGCGTCCGGCCAGTCCCAGGTCCATGCTCAGCTCCAGTCGTAGAAGCCGCGCCCGGACTTCTGCCCGAGCTCGCCGCGGGCGACCTTGTCGCGCAGCAGCTGCGGCGGGGTGAACCGCGGGCCCAGCTCGTTCGTGAGGTGCTCGGCGATCGCGAGGCGCACGTCGAGCCCCACGACGTCGGTCAGCCGCAGCGGCCCCATCGGCCAGCGGTAGCCCAGCTTCATGCCGGTGTCGATGTCCTCCGGACTGGCGACGCCCTCCTCGACCATGCGGATCGCCTCGAGCCCCACGGTCAGCCCGAGCCTCGACGTCGCGAAGCCCGGCGCGTCGTTGACGACGATCGCGGTCTTGCCCAGCGCGTCCACCCACTCGCGGGTGGCGCTCGTCGTCTCCTCCGACGTCCCCGGGTGCACCACCAGCTCGACGAGCTTCTGCGCGGGCACCGGGTTGAAGAAGTGCATGCCGATGACGCGGTCGCCGGGCAGGTCGGCGGCGATCGCGGCGATCGAGAGCGACGAGGTGTTCGACGCGAGCACCGCGGCGGGGCAGGCGCGGGCGGCGCCGCCGAGGACGGTCTGCTTGAGCTCGACGCGCTCGGGCACGGCCTCGATGACGATCGCCGCGTCCCCGGGCAGCTCGGCCACGTCGGTGGCGAGGGTGAGGCGGGCGAGCAGGTCGTCGCGGGTGGTGCCCTCCGGCAGCTTCCCGCGCTGGGCCGCGCCGTCCAGGCTCGTCACGACGGCCTGGCGCGAGGCGTCGACGCGGTCCGCGTCGGCCTCGACGAGCGCGACGGGCGATCCCGCGGCGAGCAGGACGTGGGCGATCCCGGCGCCCATCGTCCCGCCGCCGATAACGGCTGCCGTCGGGCGTTGATCCACGGATGACCTCCGGTGCGGTGGGGTGTCGCCCGGTATCTCAGCACGTCTCAGGACTGCGCGAGCGCCAGCGCCACGTGGTCGGGCATGAGCACCGCGGTGCGGGCGACGAGGCCGAGGAAGCGGTTGGTCAGCGCGTCGGGCTCGGAGCCGGTGTAGGCGACGAGCTCGCGCTCGACGCGGGGGACCGGCCGCGCGACCGCGCCGGCGAACTGGGGCGGCACGATCGCCGCGGGCACCAGCGACGGTCCGATCCCGGACGCGGTGAGCAGCGGTGCGACGGCGGTCTGCTCGGTCCGCACGGCCACGCGCGGGCGGTAGCCGACCTGGCGGCAGGCGTCGATCAGGACGTCGGCCAGGGCGTGGTCGGGCGCGTACTGCACCCACGGGACGTGCTCGAGCCGGCTCAGCGCGATCTCGCCGGCGGCCGGGCGCATGAGGTCGTCGGCGCCGAGGTTGGGCGGCAGCAGCACGACCATCTCCTCGCGGCCGAGGCTGCGCTGTCGCCCGCGCCACGGCGACGGGACGGGCCCGACGCCGACGTCGGCCTGACCCTGGGAGATCGCCGTGGCCAGGGTGTCGCCGTGGCGGTGCTCGTAGAGCCGGACGGTGACGTCGGGGTTCTCCGCGCGCCACCGGCGCAGCACCCCGGGCAGGAGCCCCAGGCTGACCGAGTACACGCAGGCGAGGCGCAGCTCGCCGCCCTCGGAGCCCGTCGCCGCCCGGGCGGCGGCGCTGCCGCGCTCGGCGGCGGTCACCGCGGCGCGGGCGTGGGGGAGCAGCGCCCGGCCGGTCGGGGTGAGAGACACCGCACGCGGCAGGCGGCTGAACAGTGACCCGCCCAGCTCCTTCTCCAGGGCGGCGATCTGTTGCGAGAGGCCCGGCTGGCTGACGAACAGGCGGTCAGCGGCCCGCGTGAACGAGCCCTCGTCCACGACGGCGACGAACGACTCGAGCTGGCGCAGCGTCGGCATCAGCTCAGCTTATGCTGATTCGTCAGGAGCTTCTTCGACTTATGGCGCTTGGGCTCCGACCGTGGAGGGCGACCGGATGAAGACCACTCGTCCTGCACCCCCTGGAGCTCCCCGTGCCTCTCGCTCTGCTCGCCCTCGCGCTGGGCACCTTCGGCATCGGCACCACCGAGTTCGTGATCATGGGTCTGTTGCCCGAGGTCGCGGCCGGCCTCGGTGTCCCGATCAGCGACGCCGGCCACCTGGTGTCCGCCTACGCCGCCGGCGTCGTCGTCGGCGCGCCCCTGCTCGCCGGTGCCACCGTCAAGCTGCCCCGCCGTCCGGTGCTGATGGCCCTCATGGCCGTCTTCGCGCTGGGCAACCTGGCCTCCGCGCTCGCGCCCGGGATCACCTCGCTCATGGTCGTCCGGTTCCTGACCGGCCTGCCCCACGGCGCCTTCTTCGGCCTCGCGTCGGTGACCGCGGCGGCCATGGTGAGCCGGGAGCGGCGCGCCACCGCCGTCGCGCGCGTCTTCCTGGGCCTCACGATCGCCAACGTCGTCGGCGTCCCGCTGGCGACGCTGCTCGGCCAGGCCGCCGGCTGGCGGGCCACGTTCGCCGTCGTCGGCGGGATCGGCGTGGTCGCCCTGGTCGCCGTCGCCGCCTTCGTGCCGGCGGCCGAGCCGACCGCCACCGGCAAGGGCGCCCTGCGCGGCGAGGTCGCGACGCTGCGCCGCCCGCAGGTCGTGCTCTCCCTCGCCGCGGTGATCTTCGGCTTCGGCGCGATGTTCGCCTGCTACAGCTACGTGACCCCGATGCTCACCGAGGTCGGCGGCTTCTCCACCGCCGCGGTGACCCTGATGCTCGCCGTCGTCGGCCTCGGCATGACCGCGGGCTCGGTGCTCGGCGGCCGCGCGGCCGACCGGGCCCCGCTGGCGACCCTGTGCGTCTGCCTCGTGGCCCTGGCCGGCGTGCTCGTGAGCTTCGTGGTCACCGTGCACCACCCGGTGCTCGCCGTGCTCTCGCTCTTCGGGGCGGGCATGTTCTCGCTGGCCCTGGGCCCGGCGATCCAGACGCGCATCCTCGACCTGGCCGGTGACGCGCCGACGATGGCGTCGGCGGCGATCCAGTCGGCCTCGAACATCGCCAACTCGCTGGGCGCCTGGCTCGGCGGCATGGTCATCGCCGCGGGCCTGGGCTACCTCGCGCCGACGCTCGTCGGCGCCGCCCTGGCCGTGGTGGGCCTGGCCGTGCTGGCCCTGTCCGGCGGCCTCGAGCTGCGCCTGCGCCGCCGCGAGGCCAACGCCGCCCTGGCCCTCGCCTGACCCCCACGTGAGCAGTTGCGGCCCGTATAGGGGCCGCAACTGCGCACGTACCTACAGCGCCACCACCAGCAGGACCGGGACGCTGATGAGCGTGGTCAGGAGGGCCGCGTCGCGGGCGAGGGCCACGCCGGTGTCGAAGCGGACGGCGTAGCCGAAGACGTTCTGCGCGGTCGGCAGCGCCGCGCTCACGACGACCGCGAGCAGCGCCGGGCCGGTCAGCCCGAACGCCGTCCCGATCAGCCAGGCCAGGGCCGGGTGCACGAGGTTCTTCAGCACGATGACCGCGCCCAGGCACACCGGGTCGTCGTCGCGGCCGGGCCGCTGGGCGTGGGCCAGCGACAGCCCGAACGCCAGCAGCATCGCCGGGACGGCGAGGTCGGCGAGCAGCTCGATCGGCGCGAGCAGGCCCTCGGGCAGCCGGACGCCGGTCACGTTGAGCACGAGCCCCGCGACCGTGGCCAGCAGCAGCGGGTTGCGCAGCGGCGCGAGCAGGGCCCCGCCCAGCCCCGGTGACTCGCCCCGGCGGCGGGCGGCGACGGCGTCGAGCAGCGTCGTGTACGCGGGCGTCAGCACCGCGAGCTGGAAGATCAGCGACGGCGCGATCTCGGCGGCGCTGCCCAGCGCGTACGTCGCGATCGGGATCCCGAGGTTGCCGGCGTTGAGGTAGCCGCTGGCCATCGACCCGACGACGGTCTCGCCGCGCGCGCGGCGCCGCAGCACGCCGACCGGCACGTAGAGCAGGCACACCGCCAGCGCGGCCAGGGCGGTGACCACCAGGCCCGCCGACAGCACCCGCGCCACGTCCGCGCGCAGCAGCGTGACGAACAGCAGCGCCGGGCTCGCGACGAAGAACGCCGTACGCGAGAGCACCTCGGTCGCGGCGTCCGGCAGCAGCCCGAGCCGCCCCACGAGCAGCCCGACCGCCACGACGACGGCGATGACGAGGAACCCCTCCAGCACCCCGCTCACGCGCTCGTCACCGACACGAGCCTAGGAGCGGTGGGTGCCCTACGGTCCTGTGACCATGGGCATCCTCGACCGCTTCCGCCTCGACGACCGCGTCGCCGTCATCACCGGCGCCTCCTCGGGGCTCGGCGCCGTCTTCGCCACCGCGCTCGCCGAGGCCGGCGCCGACGTCGTGCTCGGCGCGCGCCGCACCGAGAAGCTGGAGGACACGCGCAAGGCCGTCGAGGAGCGCGGCCGGCGGGCCGTGACCGTCGGGACGGACGTCGCGTCGCCCGAGGACTGCCGGGCCCTGGCCGACGCGGCGGTCTCCGAGCTCGGCCGGCTCGACATCCTGGTCAACAACGCCGGCATCGGCACCGCCTACCCGGCCACGAAGGAGACCCCGGAGCAGTTCCGGCAGGTCATCGACATCAACCTCAACGGCGCCTACTGGATGGCCCAGGCCGCCGCGCGGCACCTGCCCGCGGGAGGCGCGATCGTCAACGTCTCCAGCGTGCTGGCGCTGACGACGGCCGGCCTGCCCCAGGCCGCCTACTCCGCGTCCAAGGCGGGCCTGCTCGGCCTGACCCGCGACCTGGCCCAGCAGTGGACGGGACGCAAGGGCATCCGCGTCAACGCCCTGGCCCCGGGCTTCTTCACCTCGGAGATGACCGACAGCTACGCCGAGGGCTACCTCGAGTCGATGCTGCCGCGCGTGCTCTCGGGGCGCGTCGGCGACCCCGAGGAGCTCGCGGCCGCCCTGGTGTTCCTCGTCTCCGACGCCGGGTCGTACGTCACCGGGACCACCCTCACGGTCGACGGGGGCGTGACGACGACCTGACGTCGGGTAGCCCGACGGCCATGGACGACACGCTGAGTGAGGAGCAGAAGCGCACCGCCCGGGCGGTCCTCGAGCGCGAGGGCCGCGGGTTCGCCGAGGAGATCGGCCTCGGGCGCACCAACAACCCGGCGAGCCTCTTCGGCCTGCTCGTGGCGTCGGTCGTCGTCGCCCCGCGGGGCGAGTCGTCCGGCCCGGCCCGGGCGGCCCACGAGGTCACCAACCGCTGGCACACCGTCGCCGACCTGGCGGCCGCGTCCGAGCAGGACGTCGCCAAGGAGCTCGGCGCGGCGGTCGAGGGCTTCGACCGCGACGACGACCACGACGACAGCGCCTCCGGGGCGGCGTCGACGCTGGTGGCGCTCGCGTCGGCGCTGCAGGAGACCTGGGGCGGCGACCTCCGGACGCTGCGCGACGAGGCCGGCCGGGACCCGGCGCGTGAGCGCGCCCTGCTCACCGAGCTGCCCGGCGTGGACGACGCCGTCGCCGACGTCTTCTTCCGCGAGGTGCAGGTGCTCTGGGAGGAGGTCAGCCCCTTCGCGGACGGCCGCGCGCTGCGGGCGGCCGCGGCGCTCGGGCTGGGGGACACCGCCGCGGACCTCGCGCGCTACGGCAGCGACGCCGAGAAGGTCGGCCGTCTCGCGGGCGCCCTGGCCCGCATCGACGTCGAGGGATCCCACGACGAGGTCCGCCGCGGCTGACCGCTACGGGGCGTTGACCGTCACGTCCAGCGCCGCGGGCAGCTCGTGGGCGGCCTCGAGCAGACTCGGCCCGTACCAGGTCAGCAGCCGCCCGCTGACCAGCGCCGACGGGGCCGTGAAGCTCTCCGGGCCGTCGTCGGCGGTGAAGCGGTACGGCTCGTCGGGCAGCACGACGAGGTCGTGCGAGGGAAGCTCGGCGGGGTCGAACCTCGGGTAGCGCTCGGGGGAGTCGCCGAGGGCGTTCTCGATCCCGAGACGGGCGAGGACGGCGCCGGTGAACGTGTCCGACCCGACCGCCATCCACGGCTTGCGCCAGATCGGCACGACCGCGCGCCGCGGCGCGTCGGGCAGGGGCAGCGCGTCCCAGGCGGCGCGGGCGCCGTCGATCCAGGCGGGCCGGTCGAGCCCGCACGCGGCGAGCATGCGCTCCAGCGACCGCAGGGCACCGTCGACGGTGCGGATGTCGGTGACGTACACCGCGAGCCCGGCCGCGCGCAGCTTCTCGAGCTCCTCGGGCTTGTTCTCCTCGGCGTTGGCGAGCACCAGGTCGGGACGCAGGTCGACGATCGCGTCGACGTCGGGGTTCTTGGTGCCCCGCACGCGCGTGACGTCGAGGTCGCCGGGGTGGGTGCACCAGTCGGTCGCCCCGACCAGCAGGCCCGGCGCGGTGACGCCCACGGCCTCGGTCAGCGACGGCACCAGGCTCACGACCCGTGTCACGCGCTCCGGGAGCGCGACGTGCCGACCCTCGTCGTCGAGAACGTTCATGCCTCCAGGGTGCCGCAGGACGCGGCCGCGCGCGGTCGGCAGCCGCTAGCTTCTCGGCGTGCGCCCGACCGCCGTCCGCGTGATCGTCGCGATCCTGCTCGCCCAGGCGGCCGTCGCGGTGCTCGCGACGCTGCTCGTGCCGTCGGTGCCGGCGCTCACCCCGCTGCTCGGCCCCACGACGGCGCTGCTGGTCGCGACGCTCGTGGAGCCCTCGGCCGGCGACGTCGCCGTGGCCGGGCTCGCGGTCAACGCCGTGTGGGTGGCGGTCGCGGTGCTGCTGTGGCGGCGCCGGGGCGGTGCGCGGGTCGCGCTGGGCGTCCTCGGTGGGGCCGGGGTCCTGCTGGCGGTGACGTACCTGCTCAGCGCCGAGCCGGTCGAGGCCGTCGCGTTCGCCGTCACGGCCGCCGGCACCGTCGCCGCCCTGGCACTGCTCGGCCGCCGCGAGGTCCGGGACTGGTACCGCCGCGCGGGCTGACCTCCCGCACCCGATACCGTCGGTACCGGCATCGTGCGTCACACCCGGAGGCAGGACTCGTGGACCGTTGGGCGTCGGGGATCGACACCGCCTGGCTGCAGCTCGAGCAGCCGACCAACCGGATGGTGGTGCACGGGGTCCTGTTCTGCGACGGGCCGGTCGACGTCGCCACGGTGCGGAACCGTGTCGCGCAGCGCTGGGTGGCGGCCTACCCCGGCTTCCGCCAGCGGCCGACCTGGCCCGCGGGCGGCCTCGGCCCGGTGCGCTGGGTCGACCACGAGCCCGACCTCGAGCGCCACGTCGACACCGTCGCGCTCGCGGCGCCGGGCGACGACGCGGCGCTGGCCCGCCACGTCGGCGAGCTGATGTCCGGTCCGCTGCCCGACGACCGGCCGTGGTGGGCGATCCACGTGCTGACCGGGTGGGAGGGCGACGGGACCGCGGTGGTGGTGAGCATCCACCACGGGCTGGCCGACGGCGTCGCGCTCAACCACCTCTTCCACGCCCTCGCCGACGAGGCCCCGGGCACCGACGAGGGCACGCCCGTCGCGTACGCGGCGCCCCCGAAGCGTCGCCGCGGTGCCCGCGACGTCCGGCTGGTCCGCCGGGAGATCCCGCAGCGGCTGCGCCGCCTGACCCGTACGGTGGCGGGGTCTTCGCGGCCCGGCGGCGCCGAGGAGCTCGCGGCGACCGGGAGGGCGATCGGGCGCTCGACCGCGCTCATCGCCCGGCCCCCGTCGGACGCCGAGACGGCGCTGCAGGGCGAGCTGGGCACCGAGAAGGCCGCCCGCTGGACCGCGGCGGTCGACCTGTCCGACGTCAAGCGCGTCGGCAAGGAGCACGACGCGAGCGTCAACGACGTCCTCTGCGCCGCGATCGCCGGGGCGCTGCGGGAGTACCTCGGGGGCGACGAGGTGCCGCGCCTGCGCGCCGTCATGCCGACCAACCTGCGCCGGCTGGACCGTCCGGTGTCGCACTGGCTGGGCAACGAGTTCGGCCTGGTGCTGCCGACCATCCCGACCGACGAGCCCGACCCCGCCCGCCGGATCGACCGCGTGCACCGGACGATGTCGGAGATCAAGCGCACCAACCAGGCGCTGGCGACGTTCATCGGCATCGCCGCCGCCGGCCACGGGCGATCGGCCTGGACCCAGGCGCTCGTCGGCCGGTACGCCGAGGCCGCGACGCTGATCATCACCAACGTGCCGGGCCCGGTGCGCGAGCTCTCGATCGCCGGGACGCGGGTGCGCGACCTGCTGTTCTGGGTGCCGTGCTCGGGGCACCTGGCCCTGGGCGTCAGCATCCTGAGCTACGCCGGGCGCGTGCGCCTCGGCGTCGCCGCCGACACGGGCGTGCTGGGCGGCGAGCAGGGTGTCGACCGCTTCGTGGCGGCGCTGGACCGGGAGCTGACCCGCCTGTCGTCGCTCTAGCGCCTGAGGCGTCCCCCGTGACCGGCGGTTACTGGCTGGTATCGCTCGCTCAGCGAGCGATACCAGCCAGTAACGCTCACATGCTGCGGCGGTACTGGCCCCCGACCTCGAAGAACGCGTCGGTGAGCTGACCCAGGGTGCAGACGCGCGCCGCGGACATCAGCTCGGCGAAGACGTTGCCGCCCGAGGTGGCGACGTCCTGCAGCCGGCGCAGGGCCTCCGGGGCCGCGTCGGCGTGGCGGGCCTGGAAGTCGGCCACGCGCTGCAGCTGGCCGTCCTTCTCCTCCTGCGTGCCGCGCGAGAGCTCGAGCGCCGGCGCCTCCTGCTCGGCGTCCTCGGGCGGCAGGAAGGTGTTGACGCCCACGATCGGCAGCGTGCCGTCGTGCTTGCGCGACTCGTAGAGCATCGACTCGTCCTGGATCTTGCCGCGCTGGTAGCCGGTCTCCATCGCACCCAGCACGCCGCCGCGCTCGGCGATCGAGTCGAACTCCTTGAGCACGGCCTCCTCGACGAGGTCGGTCAGCTCGTCGATGACGAACGAACCCTGCAGCGGGTTCTCGTTCATCGACAGGCCCCACTCGCGGTTGATGATCAGCTGGATCGCCAGCGCGCGGCGCACCGACTCGTGCGACGGCGTCGTGACGGCCTCGTCGTAGGCGTTGGTGTGCAGGGAGTTCGCGTTGTCGTACAGCGCGCAGAGGGCCTGCAGCGTCGTGCGGATGTCGTTGAACTGCATTTCCTGCGCGTGCAGCGACCGGCCCGACGTCTGCACGTGGTACTTGAGCTTCTGGCTGCGCTCGTTCGCGCCGTAGCGCTCCCGCATCGCGACGGCCCAGATGCGACGGGCCACCCGCCCGATGACGGAGTACTCCGCGTCCATGCCGTTGGAGAAGAAGAACGACAGGTTGGGCGCGAAGTCGTCGATGTCCATGCCGCGCGCGAGGTAGGACTCGACGTAGGTGAAGCCGTTCGCGAGCGTGAACGCCAGCT
Source organism: Actinomycetospora chlora (assembly GCF_039542135.1). Classification (NCBI taxonomy): domain Bacteria; kingdom Bacillati; phylum Actinomycetota; class Actinomycetes; order Pseudonocardiales; family Pseudonocardiaceae; genus Actinomycetospora; species Actinomycetospora chlora. Next base: position 33,250 of record NZ_BAABHO010000043.1, on the reverse strand, counting down.
GGCTGATGGGGTTCGCCCCGGCCTCGGCGATGTGGTAGCCGGAGATCGACACCGAGTAGAAGTTCCGCACCTGGTGCTCGATGAACCACTCCTGGATGTCGGCCATCATCCGCAGCGAGAACTCGGTGGAGAAGATGCAGGTGTTCTGGCCCTGGTCCTCCTTGAGGATGTCGGCCTGCACCGTGCCGCGCACGTTCCGGTAGGCGTGCTCGGCGAGCTCGGCGCGCTTCTCCTCCGACGGCTGCTCGCCGTGCTCGGAGACGTAGGCGTCCACCTGCTGGTCGACCGCGGTGTTGAGGAAGTAGGCGAGGATCGCCGGGGCCGGGCCGTTGATCGTCATCGACACCGACGTCGTGGGCGAGGTGAGGTCGAAGCCCGAGTACAGGACCTCCATGTCGTCGAGCGACGCGATCGAGACCCCGGACGTGCCGACCTTGCCGTAGACGTCGGGCGGGGTGGCCGGGTCGTGCCCGTAGAGCGTCACCGAGTCGAACGCCGTCGACAGGCGCTTGGCCGGCGAGTCCTGCGAGAGGTAGTGGAACCGGCGGTTGGTGCGGAAGGCGTCGCCCTCGCCGGCGAACATGCGCGCCGGGTCCTCGCCCTCGCGCTTGAACGCGAACACCCCGGCGGTGAACGGGAAGTACCCGGGCAGGTTCTCCTTGCGCAGGAAGCGCAGGACCTCCGCGTCGGAGGTGAACGGCGGCAGCGCGACGCGGTTGACCTTGTTGCCCGACAGCGTCTCGCGGGTCAGCCGGGTGCGCAGCTCCTTGTCGCGGACGTGGACGACCATCTCGTCGCCCGCGTAGGCCTCGACGGTGTCGGCCCAGCCGTCGATGAGCGCCGCGGCCTCGCCGGGCAGGTCGCGCTCGGCCTCGGCGAGCACCTCCGGCAGCGCGCCGGCGTCGCGGTCGCCGACGGCCTCGACGGCCTGGCGCAGCGCCGCGCGCCGGCGGGCTGCGGTGACCATCGCGTCGGTGTCGCGGTGGTAGGCGCGGACGGTGCCGGCGACGTCGGCCAGGTAGCGGGCGCGCTCGGGCGGGATCGAGGCGGCGAAGTCGGTGGAGACCTTGGTGTCCGGGATCGTCAGGCGCCCGTCCCCGACGGTGAGGCCGTGCTCGCCGAGCATGGTGCGCAGGTGGCCGTAGAGGGCGGTGACGCCGTCGTCGTGGAAGGTCGCGGCGCTCGTGCCGAAGACCGGCATGTCCTCCCACGAGGCGCCGAAGGCGTCGCGGTTGCGCACGAGCTGGCGCGCGACGTCGCGGCGGGCGTCGTCGGCGCCGCGGCGCTCGAACTTGTTGATGGCGACGGCGTCCGCGAAGTCCAGCATGTCGATCTTCTCGAGCTGCGACGCGGCGCCGAACTCCGGCGTCATGACGTAGAGGGAGGCGTCGACGACGTCCACGATCCCGGCGTCGCCCTGGCCGATGCCGGGGGTCTCGACGATGACGAGGTCCGCGCCCGACGCGCGCAGCAGCAGGATCGCGTCGCCGAGGTTCTCGGGCAGCGTGCCCCCGCCGCCGCGGGAGGCCATCGAGCGGAAGTAGACCTGCGCCCCGCCGAGGGAGTTCATGCGGATGCGGTCGCCGAGCAGCGCGCCGCCGCCCTTGCGGCGCGTCGGGTCGACGGCGAGCACGGCGATGCGGAGCTTGTCCTCCTGGTCGAGGCGGAAGCGGCGCACCAGCTCGTCGGTCAGCGACGACTTGCCCGAGCCGCCGGTGCCGGTGATGCCGAGGACCGGGACGTGCCGGCCCTCGGCGGTCGAGCGCGCGCGGTCGCGGACCTCGTCGGGCAGCCCGCCGGCCTCCACCACGGACAGGGCGCGGGCCAGCGTCGCCGGCTCGCCGGTGAACACGCCGTCCCAGCTGGACGGGGGCTGCGCGCCGAGGTCGACGTCGCAGTCCCGGATCATCGTGTTGATCATCCCGGGCAGGCCGAGGCGCTGGCCGTCGGTGGGGGAGAAGATGCGGGCGACGCCGTGGGCGTGCAGCTGGTCGATCTCCTCCTGGACGATCACGCCCCCGCCGCCGCCGTAGACCTTGACGTGCCCGGCGCCGCGCTCGCGCAGCAGGTCGACGAGGTACGAGAAGTACTCGACGTGCCCGCCCTGGTACGAGCTGATGGCGACGCCGTGGGCGTCCTCCTGGATCGCGGCGGTGACGACCTCGTCGACCGAGCGGTTGTGCCCGAGGTGCACCACCTCGGCGCCCTGGCGCTGCAGGATCCGCCGCATGATGTTGATCGCCGCGTCGTGCCCGTCGAACAGGCTTGCCGCGGTGACGAAGCGGATCGGGTGGGTCGGGACGTACAGGTCGTCCGTCATCGTTCCTCGCAGTCCGGGGTCGGCACCTCGTACGGAATACTAGGACGTCCAAGCGTTTCGGTGCGAGCGAGACACGTCACTCACGTAGAGAAGCGATCTACTGCGCTGAACGAGTGAATAGCTGGGTGAGCAGAGCGGGTTCTGGTTACTGTGCGTCCATCACGTCCGCGCCGTCCCCCGGGAGCCCGCCATGACCACGCCCACCTTCCCCGCCTCGGACGACGCCGCGTCGCGTCCCACGTCGGTCGTCGGCCAGGTGCCCGCGTCCGCCCAGCCGACGGCGGTGGTCGGCCAAGCGCCCGCCTCGCCCCCGGGGTATCCGCCGGGGTGGGGGCAGGACGCGACGGGGACCGGCCAGGCGGGCTTCGGACAGCCCGGGTACGGCCCCGCGACCGCCTACGCCCAGCCCGCGCCCTACGCCCAGCCCTACGGCCGGCCCGGCCCCGGCGGCTACGGCCCGCCGCCCACCGGCGGGATGCCCGGCTACGGGATGCAGCAGCCGCCGGCGCCGAAGAAGCGCGGCTGGATCGGCTGGCTGGTCGGCGGCGTCGCGCTCCTGCTGGTGATCGGCGTCGTCGGCGCCTTCCTGCTGCTCTCCGGCGGCAGCACCTACATCGGCGTGTCGAGCAACCGCGTGGCGATCCCGGACGACAACGCGGCCGGGGTCACCGACTCGATCATCGTCGACGGGTCCGGCCAGGTGCAGAGCGTGCACGTCGAGGCGACGATCACGCACCCCTACACCTGCGACCTCACCGTCTCGCTGATCTCGCCGCAGGGCACCGAGATCCCCCTGGCCGACCCGCAGACCTGCGACCGCGCCAACCCCAACCTCAGCGTCGTCATGGACAGCACGACGCCGGGCAGCCCGCTCGCCCAGCTCACGGGTCAGGAGGCCGGCGGTGAGTGGAAGCTGCACGTCGTCGACTCCGTCGGCGTCGACGAGGGTGCGGTCACCGGCTGGGGCCTGACCGTCAACACCGACTGACCCGGTCGGCGTCGCCGGCTGGTCCGCGTGCGCCTCGCCTGAACGAACGAACGGCGCCCTCGCTGCTACCGAAGCAGCGAGGGCGCCGTTCGTTCGTCACCGGGCGGGTGGGCGGGTGCTCAGCGGGTGCGCTCGGCGTGCAGGGCGAGGACGCCGACCATCGAGCCGGCGCCGAGGAGCTCGCCCGCGAGGGCCAGGCGCAGCGCCTCCGCGAACGGGATCCACGTCGCGCGACCCGGCTCGTAGGGGTCGAGCGGCTCGTCACCGGTGACGGCGCCGGTCCACACGTGCACCGACATCGGCGCCTCGGCCATCCCGGGCAGGGGCTGGAACGCGATCAGCGTGCGGCCCGGGCCGGAGGGCGCCCAGCCGGTCTCCTCGGCGGCCTCGCGGGCGGCCGCGGTCATCGGGTCCTCGCCCGGCTCGACGACACCGCCGGGCAGTTCCCACCCTTCGAGGTCCACGACGTGACGGTGCGTGCGCAGCACGAGCACGCGATCCTCCTCGTCGAGGACGAGCGCAATGGCCGCTTCGGGAAATATTGCCCGGTCGTGATCGAAACGGTCGCCGGCCGGCGCAGTAACGTCCTCCACCTCCACACGAAGAGTGCGGCCGGTCCACGCGGTGTGGCGCGAATGGACGACCCAGGAATGGTCCGGTTGCGGAGTGTCCTGGGTCATGTGTCGGGGTACCAGGCAGTCCCGGCCCACGGGCCGCCCGTTGACGAAGGAGTAGCGGTGATCATCCTCGGTGTCATCCTCCTGATCCTGGGCTACGTGCTCTCGATCTCGATCCTCATCACGGTGGGGTGGATCTTGGTCGTCGTGGGCCTCATCCTCACCATCCTCGGCGCCATCGGCCGTCCCATCGGTGGCCGCAAGACCTATTTGTAGCCACCCCGACACCCGGCGGCCCGGTTCCCTCGACGAGGGGGCCGGGCCGTCGTCGTGTACGCGATGTGATCAGCCCCCCGCGGCGTGGCGCTCCCGCTCGAGGCGGGCCACCAGCTCGCCCGCGGGCTCCTCGGTGACCGCCCGCCACCCCGTGCCCGCCCACAGGTGCACGGCCTCCGGGTCGCCGGCCTGCGCGGCCGCCGCCCGGACCGGTCGCGTGAGGTGGTGCAGCTCGGGATAGGCGGGCGGGGCGTCGGCGGCGTGCTCGTCGGTGAAGCGGTTGGCCAGCCCGCGGGCGGGCCGCCCGGTGAACGCCCGGGTGACGACGGTGTCGCGGGAGCCGGGAGCGAGCAGCGCGGCCCGGTGGGTGGCCGACGTGCCTGCCTCGGGGCAGGCGAGGAACGCCGTCCCCAGACCGGCGGCGACCGCGCCCGCGGCCAGCACCTGCGCGACGCCCGCGCCGCCGGTGATGCCGCCCGCGGCGACGAGGGGCAGGTCGGTGACCGCGCGGACCGCGGGCAGCAGCGTCGCGAGCGGTTCGGCGCCGGCCTCGGCATCCCCGCCGGCGTCCACGTGCACGCCCCGGTGCCCACCCGCCTCCCGCCCCTGCACCCACAGCGCGTCGAACCCCTGCCCGGCGGCGGCGCGGGCCTCGTCCGCTGCGGTCACGGTGGCCATCAGGACCGCGCCGGTCGCCCGCAGCGCGGCGAGGCGCTCGGGGGAGGGCAGCGCGAACGTCACCGAGACGATCGCCGGACGGTGCCGCGCCAGGACGGCGATCTTCGCGTCGACCGCGTCGTCGTCGGCGCGCGGCTCGCCCAGGGCCACGCCGTAGCGCTCGGCCTCGCCGCGCAGCGTCCGGGCGTAGGCCGCGACGGCCGCGGCCCGGCGGTCGGGGTGCGGGTCGGGGCCCGCGGGCAGGAAGAGGTTCACGCCGTAGGGCGCCGCGCTCCGCTCCTCGAGCTCGCCCAGCCGGGCGTCGAACGCCTCCGCGGTGAGGTAGCCGCCGGCGAGGAACCCCAGGCCACCGGCCCCGGCGACGGCCGCGACCAGTGCCGGCGTGGACGGGCCGCCCGCCATCGGCGCGGCGATCACGGGCACGGCGAGCGCAGGGAGGGCGGGCACGTCCCGCATCGTGCGCGCGTCAGCCCCGGAAGGCGAACTCGCCCGCGGCGTCCCACGGCCCGCCGCGGTAGTGCCACAGCCCCAGCCCGGTGATCGTCGCCGTCCACGGCACGTGCTCCGCGGCGAGCTCGGCGAGCGTGGCCCGCGCCGTCTGTGGGTCGACCTTGTTCTGCACGGTGACGTGCGCCCGCAGCCGCTGCTGGTCCTGGCGGGTCAGGTCGCCGGTGAACGCGCGGGCGATGCGGTCGTGCACGGCGCCGAGGCCGGGGGCGTCGAGCGGGTGCGCGACGCCGCGGCCCAGCGGGACCGGCGGCTGCACCGTCGCGGGGATCGGCGCCCGGTCGGTGACGTCGTCGAGGACGTCGCGGACCTCGGCGAGACGCTCGCCGGGCAGGGCGTGGAAGAGCGTCAGGTGGGCCCCGACGACGCGGCGACCCGCGGGGAACCACCGCCGGCGGCGGTCGTCGAGCTCGGCCTGGCTGTCGGCGTCGAGGAGCGCGGTGACGATGAGCGGGTCGGTCACGAGATCACCGACCCGGATGTCGGGGTCGAGCTCCGCTCCGCTGCGTCTCCCGCCGCCCAACCGTCGGGGTCCTCCCACGCCTGCAGCACCCGCCGGCTGGTGAACCGCCGCTCCCGCCCGGTGCGCGGGTCGGGGAACGCGAGCTCGCGGGCTAGCAGCTGCAGGGGCGCGCGGAAGTCGTCGAGCGGCACGTCGCGCACGGCGGGGTAGAACGGGTCGCCGAGCAGCGGCAGGCCCAGCGAGGCCATGTGCACGCGCAGCTGGTGGGTGCGCCCGGTCCGCGGCGTGAGCCGGTAGCGGGCGGTCCCGTTCCTCGCCTCGACCAGCTCCACCAGCGTCTCCGCGTTCGGCTCGCCGGGCACCTCCCGCGCCGTGACGACCCCCCGCTCCTTGACGATCCGGCTCCGCACCACCCGCGGCAGCGCGAGCGCCGGGTCGTGCGGTGCGACCGCCTCGTAGACCTTCGTGACGCGGCGGTCGCGGAAGAGGTTCTGGTAGGTCCCGCGCCGGTCGGGGTCGATCACGAAGAGCACCAGCCCGGCGGTGACGCGGTCCAGCCGGTGGGCCGGGCTCAGCGCGGGCAGCCCGAGCTCGTGGCGCAGGCGCACGAGCGCGGTCTCGCGCACGTGGCGGCCCCGTGGGATGGTCGCGAGGAAGTGCGGCTTGTCGACCACGACGATCTCCTCGTCGCGGTGCACCACGTCCACCGCGAACGGGACGGGCGCCTCGTCGGGCAGGTCGCGGTGGAACCAGATCACCGACCGCGGCACGAACGGCGCGTCGAGGGCCAGCGGGCCGTCGTCGCCGACGATGCGGCCCTCGGCGAGCATGGCGTCGACCCGCGCCGAGGGCACCGGCAGGCGCTCCACGAGGTGGTCGCGCAGCGTCGCCCACGGCCCGTCGTCGGGCATCCGCACCCGCGCCGGGTCGAGCCCGTCGCGCGGCGGGAGCGGGGGACGGCGGCGGGGCACGGCCCGAGGTTACGGACCCTCAGATCAGGGCGCGGGCCAGACCGGTCGCGACCTTGTCGAGCGTCGCCTCGGGGACCTTGCGGTAGTCCTCCTCGTCGCGGTTCCGCCACATGCGCTCGGCGAAGGTCCAGGCCAGATCGCGGGTGCCGACGACGAGCAGGTCCCCGAGGACGTTGCCCGCCCGGTCGAAGATCGAGTCGTGCCCGCCGACGTCCGACCACGGGGCGTCGAAGTCCTCGCAGAGGGAGTCCATGTTGCGCGCGAAGATCGTGTTGATCGCCTGGTAGTCGGCGTACTGCGCCTCGGTCGTGCCGAACGGCGCGTCGGGGAACTTCTCCCACACGTCGAGCAGGGCGAACGCGAGGTCGAAGTTGACGTGGGCGTTGACTCCCGCGGCCGCGAAGCGCCATTCCTCCGTGTCCGGCTCCTGCCGGCGCTCGAACAGCAGCTCCCAGCAGCCGGGGGCCTCCTGGCCCGCGGTGCCGTGGCGCAGGATCGCGTTCAGGTAGCGCTGGGCGAAGGCGATGTCGAGCTCGATGATGAACCGCCCGCAGCGGAACAGCGAGCCGTTGTCGTAGGACGCGAGGACGTCCTTCGTGATCTGCCGGTAGAGCCGTGCGAAGCAGGCCATGCCGTCCTTCTCGCCCAGCGGCGAGAGCGCGGCGGCCACCGTCGCGATCCGGTCGAGCCGGTCGACGACCGAGGGGACGTCGGTCAGCTGCTCCCGGGCGAGGCCGGTCAGGGAGGCCTTGTTCCCGGCCAGGGTGGTGTGGTCGTCGTCGCTCATCGTGGTCCCCCGTTGCTGGTGGGTCGTGCGCGCACGCGCTGGAGCAGCGCGGCGGCCTGGGTGCGCGAGCGCGTGCCCGTCTTGGCCAGCACGCGCGAGACGTGCACGGCGACGGTGCGCTCGCTGATGTAGAGACGGTGGGCGATCTCGCGGTTGGACAGCCCGTCGGCGAGGACGGCGAGCACCTCGTGCTCGCGGGAGGTCAGCGACGACAGCTCGGGCGCCCGGGTGGCCGCGGCGGCCGCCGGCGTGGCCGGGGCGGCGACGACGACGGCGTCGCCGGCGTGTGCCACGTCGAGGCGGGCCCGGTGGGCCAGGGCCGCGATCTCGGCGAGGAACGGGCCCGCGCCCATCTCGGTGGCGGTCTCGGCGGCCGCGCGCAGCGCCCGGGCCGCCTCGCCGCGCCGCGTGCCGGTGGCGAGCAGGGCCTCCGCGCGGCGCAGCAGCGCGTACGCCGCGGGGTAGGGGTTGAGCAGGGCGCTCCACATCTCGGCGACCTGGCCCCACGCGACCGGGTCGGACGCGCCGGCGACGCGGCTCGACTCGGCCCGGCACATGCGGGCGTAGGCGACGACCGTGCGGCGCAGGGCCGGGACCGTGTGCGGCACGCGGCGCTCGAGGTGGGCGACGTGGCGGGCGAGCCGGTCGAGCGCCGGACGGTCCGCGCCCATGCCGTGGCTGACCGCCTCCGCCTCGGCCCGCAGCCCGTGCCACACCAGCGGCGCGACGAGGAAGACGTCGTCGGGGGTGTGCTCGGCGACGTCGAGGCCGCGGGCGACGAGGTCGCGGGCGAGGTCGGGGCGGCCGCGCCACATCTCCACCCCGGAGCGCAGCGTCAGCAGCGGCACGCGGTACCGGGAGGCGACGGTGGCGCGGCGGGGCGCGTCGGCCTCGGCGGCCTCGGCGGCCGGGGTGGTGTCCGCGTCCTCGCCGGTGCCGTCGAGGGCGAGCAGGTCGACCGCGCGCAGGTCCTCGTCGGCCTCGACGAACTCGCCGCGCCCGACCTGCAGCCGGCACCGGGCGAGCCGCACCTCGAGCGCGTCGGCCCCGGTGGGGGCGAGCGCCCACGCCTCGTCGACGGCGTCGGAGGCCTCGGCCCAGCGTCCGAGACGGAACAGGCCGTTGGCGGCGGTGGCGAGCAGGCGCACCCCGACCGAGCGGGCGAGCCCGAGGTCGCGCATCCGGGCGACGCCCTGGCGCGCGACCTCGACGCCCTCGTGCAGCTCGTTCAGCGGGCCCGACAGGAGGTCGGCCCACGACTGGTACGCGCGGCCGATCGCGGCCGGGTCGCCGGAGCGCTCGGCGGTCATCAGGCCCTCGGCGACCGCGGCCAGGCCGGCGTCGGGGTTCTCCAGGTAGGCCAGCGCGAAGCCGAGGGTGGCGAGCATCGGCGCCTGCTCGGGCAGCTCGCCGGCGGCGCGGGAGACCGCGAGCGCCCGCTCGGCCTCGCGGCGGGCGCCCCGCACGTCACCGGTGATCAGCAGGGCGTCGGCGTGGGCGGCGTGCACCGCGGCCAGCGCCGGGTCGCCGTCGGCGGTCGCCGCGGCGTCGTGCAGCACGGCGACGGCGTCGCGCGTGTGCCCGGCGTCGAGCAGGGAGCGGCCGAGCCGCACGACCGCGGGCAGCTCGCCGACCCCGGCCGTCGCGGGGTCGGGCACGATCCGGCGCAGGAGGTCGACGGCCGCGTCGTACTCGCCGGCGAGGTGCGCGGTGTCGGCGGCCCGCCGCAGCAGGGTCCCCCGCTCGCCGTCGCCGGCGGGGAGGGCGCGCGGGGTCTGGCCCGGGGCGAGGCGGGCGGCGGGGGAGGCGACCTCGGTGAGCTCGAGGGCGGCCATGTACTGGCGGTACGCCGTGCCGAACTCGTGCATCTGCTCGGCGAGGTGGGCCGCGTGCACCACGGCGGGCAGCGCGCGGTCCGGGTCGTCGGCCCGGGCCCAGTGGTGGGCGCGCCGCAGCGCGACCGCCGGGTCGTCGTCGGCGGCGGCGGTCCGCGGGACGGCCGGGTCGGGGTCGAGGGCCAGGGCGTAGCGCCGGTGCAGGCGCCGGCGCTCGCCGGGCATCAGGTCCGCGGCGACCACGTCGCGCATCAGACCGTGGCGCAGGCCGTAGCCCTCGACCTCGCCGTCGACGACGACGACCGCGGCGTCCGCCGCCTCGCGCAGCGCGTCGACCAGCTCGTACTCCTCGGCCCCGACCACCGCGGCGAGCAGCCCGTGCGCCACCGGCTCCTCGCCCAGCGCGATGGCCTGGACCACGGCCCGCGCCGCCCGGCCGAGCGCCGCGACCCGCCCGAGGACCAGCCCGCGCAGGCCGGGGGACAGGCCGTCCGCGTCGCCCTCGGAGACCGCGGCGAGGGTCTCGGCGACGATGAAGGCGTTGCCGGCCGAGCGGTGCCAGACGAGCCGGGCGAGGCCGGGGTCGCCGCCGGCGTCGGTCACGATGCCCTCGACGACGTCCCGCGGCAGCGGCCCGAGCTCGAGCATCCGCACCGCCCGGTCGCGGGCGAGCTCGGGGAGCATCCGCTGCAGGGGGTGGCTGGGGTCGAGGGCGTCGGAGCGGGCGGTGCCGACGACGAGCACCGGGTCGTCGACGAGGTGGGCCACGAGCGTGACGAGCAGGTCGCGGGTCGAGCGGTCGGCCCAGTGGAGGTCGTCGAGGACGAGCAGCACCGGGGCGTGGCTCGCGACGTCGGTGAGGACGCGGCGCACGATCTCGAGCAGGTGGCCGGTGGAGGGGGCGGCGACCCGGGGGCCGGGCTCCAGCAGCGGGGTGAGCTCCTCACGCCACGGGTCGAGCAGGGCCCGGGCGGCGAGTGCGGCGGGCGGGGCGTCGTCGGGGACGCGCAGCGCGCGCCGCAGGCCGGTGGCGACCGGCCACAGCGGCAGCTGCTCGCCGACGTCGATGGCCGCGCCGTAGACGACGACGCCGCCGTCGGCCTCGGCCCGCTCGGCCAGCCCGCGCACGAGACGGGTCTTGCCGGCGCCCGCGTCGCCGGTGAGGACGACGGTCAGTGCGCCCTCGGTGACCGCGCGTCGCCAGTACCGGGCGAGGGTGGCCGCGTCGGCCGCCCTCCAGGGCGCCTCCCCGGTCTCCGGATCGGTCGTCGGAGCCCCCTGACCTGGCACGACGACGACGCTAGAGGGGGGCGGACGACGCCGTCCAGGGCACTAGTCAGGGTCCGCCGGCCGCCTGCGGGGCCCCTAGTCATTTCTGCCTATGTACGCACCGCTCGATGATCGGTGAGGCTGTGTCCCGAGGGCGGGACGACGGTCGTCGGGGGGCCGGGTGGGGGTCGCGCCGACGTCCTCGCGCTCGCCCGTGCACGTCGGCCGGGCGCGTGGCGGGGAGGGGGAGACGGGGTAGGCCGGCGGGCGCCCGGGGGGACGCCCGCGCCCCCCGTCTCCCCCTTCCTGTGCCTCAGCCCCAGAGCCGCTGTGTGGCGATCGCGGCGCCCGCCGAGAGCGCCCGGAACTTCTCCCACACCACCGACGGGTGCACCTCGGGCGCGTAGCTCGCGCGGGAGGAGAACCCGCAGTCGGCGCCGGCGATGACGTTCTCCCGCCCGACGCAGGACGCGTACCAGCCGATCATGTCGGCGATCAGCTCCGGGTGCTCCACGTAGTTCTGCGCGTGCCCGAGCAGGCCCGGGATGAGCACCGCGCCGTCGGGCAGCGGCAGGTCCTGCCAGACCTTCCACTCGTGCATGTGCCGCGGGTTCGCGACCTCGAACGAGTAGGCCCCGGCGTGGATGCCGAGCATGTAGGGCGCGACCTCGCCCATCCCGATGTCGTGCACGCGCGGGCCGTGGTTGAGCCCGTAGCAGGTGTGCAGGCGAATCTTCTCGGTCGGGATCCCGCGCAACGAGTGGTTGACGATCTCGGCGTGCTCGCGGGCGGTGCGGTCGCGCTCGCCGGGCTCGAGGGACGGGTCGGACAGGATCTCGATCAGCCACGGGTCGTCGACCTGGAGCACGAAGCCGGCGTCGACGATGGCCAGGTACTCCTCGCGCAGCGCCTCCCCGACGGCCTCGTAGTACTCGCGGTCGGTCGGGTAGTACTCGTTGCGGCCGAACCCGCGCGGCGACGTCGAGGGCATGAAGGCCTCGACGACGCCGGAGACACCGGCGAGGGCCTTGTGCAGGTTCGCGAGGTCGGTCTGCAGCTCCTCCTGGCCGGTGTAGGACACCGGCCCGACGCAGGCGATGCTCTGCATCGGCGCGACGGTCTTCGTGTACTTGCCGAGGTAGCCCGCGTAGTACTCCGGGAAGGCGTCGATCTCGACCTGCCAGGACGGCGGCAGGAGCCGCTCGCCCGAGTCGGGGGAGAAGCCGTCGAGCCGGCGCTGCACGTACGTCGCGAAGCTGACCTTGCCCATCTCGCCGTCGGCGACGACGTCGATGCCCACCTCCCGCTGGCGGGCCACGACGTCGGCCACGGCGTCGGTCACCTGCCGGGCGAACAGGTCGGCGTCGTACGGCCGCCCGTGCTCCTTCTCCCGCATGGTGTCGAGCAGGGCCTCGGGGCGGGCGAGGCTGCCGACGTGGGTCGTCAGGACGCGGTCGGTGCTGCGCTGCATGGTGCCCGACGCTAGGAGCGGCGGGAGGCCGTCGGCACCGTCCTGTTCCGGTGCGGCGAACGCGCGGCGGCGGCCGCCCCTCAGCTGCGGGCGCGCTCCAGGTCGGCCGAGACGCGGGCGGCCGCGCGCCGGACGCCCTGGACGACGGCCGGCTTGCGCGGGCCCAGGATGCGCGACGTCGGCGCCACGACCGACAGGGCGGCCACGGGGTGCGGCCGCCCGCCGCGGCTCAGCGTGATCGGCGCGGCGATCGACGACCACCCGGGCTCGAACTCCTCCCGCGACGTGGCGTAGCCCTGCTCGCGGGTGGTGGCGAGGATCTGCCGGTAGCGCCCCGGGTCGACCACGGTGAACGGGGTGTAGCGCTGCAGGCCGCGCTCGAGGATCGCCGTGATCAGCGCCGGGTCGCCCGCCGCCAGCACCCGGCCCGCGCTCGACGAGTGCGCCGGGTTGCGGCGGTGCTCGCTGCGGAAGCGGACGTTCATGCTCGCGGCCTCGGCGCGCTCGACGTAGAGCACGTCGGTGCCCACCACGACGCCGAGCTGGATGGTCTCGCGCAGCAGCTCGCGCAGCTCGCCCATCGCGGGCAGGGCCACGTCGCGCAGCATGAGCCGGTCGACGGCGAGCTGGCCGTACTCGAACAGGCGCAGGCCCAGGCGGTAGCGGCCCGAGCCGGTGCGCTCGAGCAGCCCGCCGGTGGACAGCGCGGCGAGCATCCGGCATGCGGTGCTCTTGGCGATGCCGAGCCGGGCGGCGACGCGCGTGGCGCCGAGCTCGGCCTCGTCGGCGAAGCAGTCGAGCACCGCGACGGCGGTGGAGACCGACCGCAGCGGCGAGTCGTCCTCTCCGGCCGGAGCGGGCCCGTCGAGGTCGAGCGGGGGGAGGGACAGGACGCTCATCGGTTCAGGCCTCCCACTGGGGAAATTCGTCCGGCGGCGGCACGTTCACCTCGGTGACCCGGTTGCGGTAGGAGACGAACGCCGTCCGGCCCCCCTCCCGCATCTTGATCCGGATCTCCTCGGTGTTCAGCGGCTCGCCCGGGTCGTAGCCGTGCGCCCAGGTGGCGAACGCGCGCATGGGCCCGGAGTGGGTCGCGGCGATGATGCGGCGGTGGGTCAGCGAGCCGTCCGGCCGCGTCGACTCGGTGATCAGCCGGTGGAACCCCCGCCAGAACCGGCGCACGCACATCGCCGGCGGCTCGAAGTACATCATCGGGATCGTCAGCCACTCCTGGATCGGGTCGGCCCCGCCCAGCTGCGTGCGGTAGAACCGGTCGATCTCGACGAGCCACCGCGGGCGGTCGCCGACGGCGAGGCGCTCGAGGGTCTCGTTCGTGGCCTGGTACTGCCGGAACGCCGAGGTGACGTCGCGCAGGCCGTCGGGGGTCCACACCCCGAAGTTGCGCAGCTCCGGGATCGGCTCCTTCTCGCTGATCTCCGCGTCGATGCCCCACATCGCGAGGCCGTCGGTGACGCCGTTGTAGAGCTGGTCGGCGGTCTGCCGCGCGCGGTTGGTGTCGGCGCAGACCAGGCGGACCTTGTCGCCGGCGTCGAACCGGCGGGCCAGCTCGTGGCCCCGGCGGTGCGCCTGCCAGCCGCCCATCGGCGTCAGGCCCGCATCGGTGGAGTAGCCCTGGGTGATGCCGTGCCGGATGATCGAGATCTCGCAGACGATCTTCTCCGACGCGCGCCGCTCCACCGGGGCGGCGATCTCCTTGCCGCGGCTCGCCTCGGCGAGGGCCGGCGTGAACTCCTTGCCCTCGTAGGTGACCGTCTGGGTCTCGACGGGCGCCGAGCCCCGCTCGCGGAAGCGGCGCAGGTAGAGCGGCGTGCCGTCACCCTCGGGCGGCGCCTCGGGAGCCGTCGGGGCGGCCGCCGCGCTCGCGCGGTCGGACTCCGGGGCCTTCTGGCCACCGCGGCGCGAGCGGTAGCGCGACAGGTAGTCCGGAGCCTCGTACCGGTGCACCGAGCGGGCGTCGGGCCGGTTGTCGGTGCTGGTCATCGAACTGCCCCCATCAGGAGTGAACAGTGAAGAAGCGCTCGTTGACCTGGCGGTGGTAGTAGAAGATGGCGCGCCCCATCTCCTCCTCGGTCCAGGTGATCGGCTCGAAGTCCGGGTCGACCCAGTAGCCGCCGGTGAAGAGCTCGTTGCGGTTGCCGGCCGGGTCGAAGAAGTACGTCGTGTAGCCGCGGGTGACGCCGTGGCGCGTGGGGGCCACGTCGATCGGCACCCCGTGGTACGCGAGCGCGTCGGCGGCCTCGCGGATGCCGTTCCAGTCGTCCATCCAGAACGCGAAGTGGTGCAGCGCCCCGTTCGGGCCGGTGATGACGGCGATGTCGTGCGGGGTGTGGGAGTGCTCGAGGAACGTCGCGAGCTGGTGGCCGTCGTTGGCGAGGATCTGCTCGGTGAGCCGGAACTCCAGCAGCTCGCAGAAGAACGCGGTGAACGCCTCGACGTCCTCGGCCATGACGAACAGGTGGTCCAGCCGCGGCGGCGCGATGCCGATGAGGTCCTGCGGCCGGGGCGGCGGGTTGGTCTTCGGCAGCATGTTGCCGATGCGCTCGGTGCCGTGCGTCAGCTCGACGAGGTGGCCCGACGGCGCCTCGAAACGGATCGCCTCGCCCCAGCCCGGGCCGAGCTCGCGGGCCGCGAAGCGCTTGACCGGCACCCCGGCCGCCTCGAGCTTCGTCGTGAAGTGGTCGAGGTCCGAGGCCTCGTTGAGCTTGAACGACATGTGGTCGAGGCCGTAGGTGGGGGCCTCGCGCAGGATCACCGAGTGGTGCTCGCGCTCGTCCCAGCACTTGAGGAACACCCGCGGGGCACCGTCGCGCTCGTCGCGCGCGGTCTCCACGAGGCCCAGGACCTCGGTGTAGTAGGCGGTCGCGAGCTCCAGGTCGGGGACCCGGACCTCGACGTGCTGCAGCCGGATGATCCGGTCGGACGTTGTTGCCACGGTCGACGTCCCCTTTACGTGTGCATCCGCAGGAAGCGCTGGCTGACGACGTTCTCGTAGTAGAAGAGGCCCTTGCCGAAGTTGTCCTCGGTCCAGGTGAGGATCTCGGTGTCGGGGTCGACCCAGTAGCCGCCGGTGAAGACCTCGTTGCGGATGCCGAGCGGGTCGAAGAAGTAGATCGTGTTGCCGCGGGTGACGCCGTGCCGCGTCGGGCCCTGGTCGATCTGCACCCCGTTGTAGGCCAGCGTGTCGGCGGCCTTGCGGATGCTGTCCCAGTCGTCGAGCCAGTAGGCCCAGTGGTGCAGGGCGCCGTTGGGGCCGTTGACGATGGCGATGTCGTGGGGCGAGCGGGTGTTGCCCGCGAGCCACACGCCGAGCTGGTGGCCGTTGCCGTCGAGGACCTGCTCGGTCATGCGCATGCCGAGCACGTCGATGAAGAACGCCGCGGACTCGGCGACCTCCTCGGCGTTGACCAGCATGTGGTCCATCCGCGGCGGGGCGATGCCGGGCAGGTCGGGCGGCGGCACCGGCGACGGGTTGTGCTTGCCGAGCATGTTGCCGGTCTTCTCGATGTCCCAGACCAGCTCCATGATCTGGCCCGACGGCACCTCGAACCGGATCGACTCGCCCTGGCCGACGGCGCCGCCGCGGCTCACGCGCGACGTCGGGCAGCCGTAGGCCTCGACCTTCTTCTCGAACTCGTGGAGGTCGTCCTCCTCCTCGACGCGGAACGTGAAGGAGTCCATCCCGGTGCGCGGGTTGTAGCGCATCCGCAGGGAGTGGTGGTCCTCCTCGTCCCAGCACTTGAGGTAGACGCAGTCGTCGGTGCGCTGCACCTGCTGCAGTCCCATGACCTCGGTGTAGTAGGCGGCCGACAGATCCAGGTCGGGCGTGCGGACGTCGACGTGGGCCAGGCGGAGGATTCCCATCCCGGGCTCCCTTCGGGCTTCCTTGACGTCGCGACGCTAACCGTCCTAGCGTTCCGGAAGGAAGAAGCGCCGTTCCGGATGTCGGAACAGGCGGTCTTGACGGAGGTGAGCCGAGTGCCCGACCCGATGGCGATGCGCCGCGCCGTCGCGGGCTACGTCGAGGGCATCCACCGCGCGTACCTCAAGCAGGCCGAGACGTTCCCGCCGGCCGTGCGCGGACGCCTGCCGTTGCTGGCCGCGGGCCGGCTGACCGTGGCCGCCGTCGGCGCGCGCAACCTGCACATCCTGGCCACCACCGAGGGCCTCGGGCCCCCGCAGGGGCAGGAGGTCGAGCTCCCCGGGTCGCTCGACGGGCTCGAGTGGAGCGTGCGCTTCTACGACCCGGTGGTCGTGCCGGCGCTGGGGCTCATCGACGAGTCCGAGGGGCCGGCGTCGGAGAGGGTCCGCGGCGCGCTGGGCATCTCCACCGTCGTCTACCACGTGGTGACGCAGCCGGGCTCCGGTCTCTCGCCGCACCACGCGGGCCACGTCGGCTCGGGGCTCGCGAGCGCCCACTCCGCCGCGGCGCGCGACTTCGAGCGCCTGCGCGACCGGGCCCGCGGCCGCGAGGCGCTGGTCGACGAGATGGAGGGCGCCGCCGTCGCCGGCCTCGCCCGCGCCCAGATCCTGCTCGCCCGTGCCATCCGCCCCTACGACGCCGCCGTCGGCGAGGCCGTCGACGCGGCCCTGCGCCCGGGGGCGACGCCCGACCCGGACGCGGTGCGGAAGGTGCTGCTGGCGTCGCTGACGGAGGAGCCGGCGTGAGTGATGCGCCGCTGCAGACCGTCACCAACGCGGCCCGGCTGCTCAAGGCGTTCCTCACGCGCGAGGAGTCCCTGGGCGTCTCCGAGCTGGCCCGCCGCCTCGGGCTGGGCAAGAGCGCCGTGCACCGGCTGCTGACCACCCTCGCCGGCGAGGGCCTCGTCGAGCAGGACCCCCACACCGGGGGCTACCGGCTCGGGCTCGTGGTGTTCGAGCTGGGCGAGGCCGTGCGCGTCCACATGGACCTGCACGCCGCCGCCGGCTCCGTGCTCGCCCACCTGCGCGAGGAGACCGGCGAGTCCGCCCAGGTCGGGATGCTCGACGGCCACGACGTCGTCTACGTCGACCGGCTCGAGTCCAGCCACGCGCTGCGCCTGTTCACCGAGACCGGCCGGCGCGTGCCGGTGCACTGCACCAGCTCGGGCAAGGTGCTGCTCGCCTTCGCGCCCGAGCCCGTGCGCGAGCGCTACCTCGCCACCGCGACGCTCACCCGGCACACGCCGCACACGGTCACCGACCCCGACGAGCTGCGCCGTGCCCTCGTCACCGTGCGCGCCCGCGGCTGGGCCGACGCCGTCGACGAGCGCGAGCTCGGCGTGGCCTCCCTGGCGGCGCCGATCCGCGACGTGCGCGGCGCGGTCGTCGCGTCGATCGGCATCGGCGCGCCCGTCACCCGCTTCCGCGCGATGCCCCGCAAGCGCCTGGCCCGCACCGTCGTCGAGGCCGGTGAGGCCGTGTCCCGCCGCCTCGGGTGGTCCGAAGAGGCACCGGTACTGGAGAAGGAGAGCTGAGTGGCCGTCACCGACCCCGCTGCGAAGGCGCGGGCGCTGTACGAGGCGCGGCGCACCCGCGTGCCGATCGCGCCGTTCACCGACAGCGAGCCCGACCTGGACATGGCCGACGGCTACGCCATCCAGCAGGAGCTCGTGCCGCTGCTGCTCGCCGACGGCGACCGGGTGGTGGGGCACAAGGTCGGCGTCACGTCGGCGGCCATGCAGAAGATGATCGGGATCGACACCCCGGACTACGGGCCGGTGCTCGCCTCCACGGTCTACCGCGACGGCGACGCGATCCCGCTCTCGCGCTTCATCGCCCCCAAGGTCGAGGCCGAGATCGTGTTCGTCCTAGGCTCGCGGCTGCAGGGGCCCGGGGTCTCGCCGACCGACGTCGCCCCGGCCGTCGCCGGGGTCGCGGCCGCGATGGAGATCGTCGACTCCCGCATCGCGGACTGGCGCATCAAGCTCGCCGACACCGTCGCCGACATGGCCTCCAACGGCGCCGTCGCGGTGTCGTCGCGGCTCGTGCCGCTGGCCGGCCTCGACACGCGGCTGATCGGGATGACGTTCACGCGCAACGGCGAGCTCATCGACACCGGGGCCGGGGCCGCCGCGCTCGGTGACCCGCTGGCCGTCGTCGCGTGGCTGGCCAACGTGCTCGGCGAGGTCGGGGTGGCCCTCGAGCCGGGTCACATGATCATGACGGGCGCGCTGCACGCGGCCGTCCCGCTGGCGGCGGGCGACGTGTTCCGCGCCGAGTTCGACCGGCTCGGGCCGGTGACGATCCGGGTGGAGGCCTGACCATGAGCGCTGATGTCCATGAACTGGCGTCCCGGCTGACGAAGGCGGTCAGCGGGCGCACGGCGATCGACCCGCTCACCGACGACGTCCCGGACCTCGACCTCGAGGCGGGCTACGCCGTGCAGCGCGTGCTGCGCGAGCAGGCCGGGCCGCTCGTGGGCTGGAAGCTCGGGGTGACCTCGCGGGCCAAGCAGGCGCAGGTCGGGGTGTCCGACCCGGTCTTCGGCTTCCTGCCCGGCGCCGCGGCGCTGGACCTCGGCGAGCCGCTGATCTCCGGCGAGCTCATCCAGCCGCGCGCCGAGCCGGAGATCGTCTTCCGCCTCGGGCAGGACCTCGCCGGCGAGCACGTCACGGCGTCCGACGTGCTCGCAGCGACGTCCGGGCTCGCGGTGGGCATCGAGATCCTCGACTCCCGGTTCCGCGACTACCGCTTCACCATGGCCGACGTCGTCGCGGACAACACCTCGGCCGCCCGCTTCGTCGTGGGCACGCCCGTGCCCGCCGCCGGGATCGACGTCCGTCTGGTCGGCGTGCTGCTGGAGAAGAACGGCGAGCTGGTGGCCACCGCCTCGGGCGCGGCCTCCCTCGGCCACCCGGCCGCGGCCGTCGCCTGGCTCGTGCGCCGCCTCGCGGCGCAGGGCGAGGGCCTCGCCGCCGGCGAGGTCGTGCTGTCCGGCGGCCTCACCGCCGCCACCCCCGTCGCCCCCGGCGACGTCGTCACCGTGACCATCGACCGTCTCGGCACGGTCGAGCTCGCCTGCGCCTGAAGGAGACCGCCGTGCCGCTCGTGCAGATCACCCTCGCCCGGGGCCGCAGCCCCGAGCAGCTCGCCGCGCTGGGGGAGGAGGTCACGGCCGCGGTCACGCGCGCGGTCGGGGCGCCCGCGGAGAACGTGCGCGTCGTCGTCACCGAGTGCGAGCCGGAGCTCTGGTTCGTGGGCGGGGAGTCGCTGTCCGCGCTGAGGGCCTCGGGCCGGCGGTGACCCTCGTGCGGGTCGACGGGCCGGGCGTCGTCACGAGTGACGACGGCCGGCGCTTCGTCGCGCTCGCGCTGCCCGACGGCTGGCGCGTCGTCGACGCCGTCTGCCCGCACAACCAGGGCCCGCTCGAGCAGGGCTGGGTTCGGGAGGGCCGCACGCTCGTCTGCCCCTGGCACTGGTACCGCTTCGACCTCGACACCGGCGCGTGCTCGACGTCCCCGCAGCACGTCCTCGGCGTCCACCCCGTACGGGAGATCGACGGCGTCGCCTACGCCGACGTCGGCGAGCCGCCGCGGCCGATGTCGTGGTCCGAGCGGCTGCGCGCGCACGCGCGGGAGTAGCGGCCCGGCATCGGTTCGGAGCGATCTCCCGCGGGGGCGCCGGAGGAGACCGGGTGGGAGGTATGTTGCCGCGCGTGTCCTCCCCCTTCGGCGGTTCCGGCTCGGGTGACCCCAACCGCCCGGAGTCGTTCGGGTCCCAGCCCACCCAGTACGGCCCGCAGGCCGACCCGAACGCGGGCGGCTACTCGCCCTACGGGCAGCAACAGGGGTCGGGGCCGCAGCCGTACTACGGCGGGCAGGATCCCTACCAGCAGGGCTACGGCCAGCAGCCGGGCTATGGCCAGCAGCCCGGCTATGGCCAGCAGCCTGGCTATGGCCAGCAGGGCTACGGCCAGCAGGGGTACGGGCAGCAGGGTTACGGGCAGCCCGGCTACGGCCAGCAGCCCGGCTACGGGCAGCCGGGGTACGGCCAGCAGCCCTACGGCCAGTACGGGCAGCCGTACGGCCAGCAGGGCTACTACGGGCAGCAGCCGCCCAAGAAGAACAAGGCGCTGCCGTGGATCCTCGGCGGCGTCGGGCTCGTCGTCGTCATCGTGGTGGTCCTCGTCCTGGTGTTCACCCTCGGCGCGAGCGGCCCGATCAGCGGCGCGTCGTCGCGCTCGCAGGCGATCCCTGACGACAGCCCCGCCGGCGTCACCGACGTGATCAACCTCGACGGCTCGGGGACGGTGTCGTCGATCCAGGTCGGCGTCACGATCACCCACCCCTACACGTGCGACCTCGTGGTCACCCTGCGCTCGCCGCAGGGCGCGACGGCGACGCTCGCCGACAGCAACGACTGCGACCGCAGCCGGCCGGGCCTCGCCCTGCAGCTCGACAGCCGCCAGGGCGGCCCGCTGACCTCGCTCGTGGGCCAGCAGGCCTCCGGCCCCTGGACGCTGCAGGTCGTCGACGACGTCGCCATCGACCGCGGCACCCTCGACAGCTGGAACATCACCGTCAACCGGTAGGCGCGGGCCACCTCCTCGCCCGCCCGTCTGAGCGAGGGTGCCCCTCG
The DNA here is from genome assembly GCF_039542135.1 of Actinomycetospora chlora. NCBI lineage: Bacteria > Bacillati > Actinomycetota > Actinomycetes > Pseudonocardiales > Pseudonocardiaceae > Actinomycetospora > Actinomycetospora chlora. Next base: position 12,491 of record NZ_BAABHO010000043.1, on the reverse strand, counting down.
CTCGGAACCGGGGCGCGCGGAGTGGTGGGTCGGCGTTCTGGTCAGGGACGCCCCTCGCTCGTCTAGTCGACCGAGGGTGCCCCTCGTTCAGGGGCGGGGCCGGCGGTGTGGTGGGTCGGCGTTCTGGTCAGGGGCGCCCCCCGCTCGTCTAGTCGACCGAGGGTGCCCCTCGCTCGGAACGGGGCGCGCCGGGGCGCCGCGCGGCCGTCAGTGCTCCGGCTCGTGCCCCAGCGCCGTGTTGCCCGTGGTCGTGACCTCGCCGGTCCAGTCGCAGCTGGCGCACCAGCAGTAGAACCGGCGCTGGTCGCCCTCCCAGAACTCGTTGGCGAGGCCGAGGTCGCGCGCGCACGCCGGGCAGAAGCGCGGGGCGTCGCGGCGGTGGGCGGCGACGTCGCCGGCGAAGCGCCGGTCGATCTTCGCGCCCGGGGAGCCGTCGGGGACCGTCACCGCGGGATCAGCCCCGAGTCCACCTGCGCGTCGGTGTCGGGCGCCAGGGTGGCCGTGCCGATCCCGCCCTCGGGTGTGAACGACGGGCGCCCGGCGGCCTTGTCCGCCTCGACGCGGGACGCCGCCTGCAGGTGCACCTGGCGGATCGTCTCGAGCTCGGGGGAGTAGCGCGTCGAGCCCATGGCGCAGAAGTCGAGCGCGAACTCGGCGGCGCCGGCGTGGAACTTGTCCTTCTCGCAGGGCAGGTCGATCCGCTCGTGCGGCTCGCGGATGACGCCGAGCGGGTCCTCGCCCTTGGCCACCGCCTGCATCGACTGGCGGAACATCTTGCGCAGGAGCGAGACACCGATGTCGGAGCGGCCCAGGTGCTCGGTGGTGCGGTCCGTGATCGGACCCTGCGTGCACCAGGCCATAATGTCCTGGCCCTCGACGTAGTTGACGACGTGGTTGCCGCGCTCGTCGAACACCGGGATCTCGTAGTCGGGCACCCGCTGCTGCTCGACCGGCTCGTACCCCTCGGGGGCGTGCACGGTGTAGAGCATGAACCGCGTGGTCGTGCGGTTGATCGGCACGCGGATCTGCATCTGGTGGATGCCGCCGCCGCCGACGCGCATGTTGTAGGGGAAGACGAGCGGGTGGCCGACCTTCCAGTCGTCGTTGTCCTCGCTCGCCCCGGCCAGCACGCGGCGCTTGATGATGCCCCACTCGAAGGCGTCGAAGCCGATGCGCTGGTGCTTCTTGCCGAAGGACGCCGGCGCCTCGAAGCCCTCGTGGCGCCCGATGAACTCGAAGTAGCGCCCGTGCAGGTGCTCCACGTGGTGGGGGTCGACGGCGTTCTCCATCACCTGCACGTAGTTGCAGGGGATGTCGGCCCAGCCGATGTCGCGGTAGCCGTCCATCACGTAGACGTCGAAGCGCGGCAGCAGCGGCGCCGGGTCCGGCCCGACGTAGGCCCAGACGAGGCCGCCGAGCTCCTCGACCTTGCCGGCGGTGGCGCGCACGCGCTCCTGGAAGTTGGTGTTCTCCTTCTCCGCCGGCTGGTCGGTGCACGCGCCGTCGGTGTCGAACTTCCAGCCGTGGTACGGGCAGCGCAGCCCGTCGCCCTCGACGACGCCGTAGGCCATCGACGCCTTCCGGTGCGGGCAGGGCTCGGGGATGATCCCGTACCGCCCCGACGGCGAGCGCCACAGCGCGAAGAACTCGCCGAGCAGCTCGACGCGCTTGACCGGGAACTCCTCGAGCTCGCGGGTGAAGGCGACGGGGTACCAGTAGCGGCGCAGGACCTCGCCCATCGGCGTGCCGGCCTCGACGGCGGTGAGTTCCTCGTTCTGCTCGGCGGTCAGCACGTGAGCCCTCCCGGGGTGGTGGCGGTGCGGACGACGCTAGGCAGCGCCCGCGCGGAGGAGAAGAGCCGCGTCCCGCCCTGAGGGATGCTCAGGCACTCTCGCGCCGGAAGCGGCGCCGGTAGGCGAGCGGCGACAGGCCGACCTGCTCGGCGAGGTGGGCCCGCAGCGACGCGGCCGTCCCGAGCCCCGCGGCCGTGGCGACCTGGTCGACCGGGAGGTCGCTGCCCTCGAGCAGGCGGCGCGCGCGGGCGACGCGCTGGGCGACGAGCCACGCGTGCGGCGACGTGCCGGTCTCGGCGCGGAAGCGGCGGGTGAACGTCCGCACGCTCATCGACGCCCGGGCGGCGAGGCCGGCGACGTCGAGGTCGGCGTCCAGGTGCTCGACGGCCCACGCCCGCACCGCGCCGGTGTCGCCCGGGCCGTCCGCCGGCATCGGTCGGTCGATGAACTGCGCCTGCCCGCCGTCGCGCCACGGCGCCACGACGAGGTGGCGGGCGACGGCGTTGGCCACCTCGGCGCCGTGGTCGCGGCGCAGGACGTGCAGGCAGAGGTCGAGCCCCGCGGCGAGGCCCGCCGAGGTGGCGATGTCGCCGTCGTCGACGAACAGCACCGACTCGTCGACCTCGAGCTCGGGGTGCAGCCGGCGCAGCTCGGCGGCGCGGGCCCAGTGCGTCGCCACCCGGCGCCCGGCGAGGCGTCCCGCGGCGGCGAGCACGAAGGCACCGGTGCAGATCGACATCCACCGGGCGCCCGCCGGCACGGTGGCGAGCGCGTCGTGCAGGGCGGGCGGGAGCACGCCGTCGCGGCGGGCCGGGACGTAGTGCGTCCCGGGGACGATCACCGTGTCCGCCGCCGCGAGGGCCTCCGGGCCGTGGGCCAGGCGCAGCGCGAAGCCGGCCGTCGACGGGACGTCGCGCTCGAGCCCGCAGACGCGCACGTCGTAGAGCGGCTGCCCGTCCCGCGCGGCCTGACCGAAGACCTGCGGCGGGATCTGTAGGTCGAACCCGACGACCTCGGGCAGGGCGAGGACGGCCACGACGTGACGAGCCATGGCCGGATTCTTGCACGAGTTGGCGTTCGGGCCACTGGTCGTGCGTCGACCGATGCCCCAGGCTGTGCTCTCGTGACCGAGACGCGGCCCGAGACCGAGGAGCCCGACACCCCGAGAGCCCGCCCGTCCGCCTGGCCCTGGGCCGTGGCGGCGACGGCGTTCGTGACGCTGCTCGGCGCGTCGGGCTTCCGCTCCGCGCCGGGGGTGTTCGTCGAGCCCCTCCACGCCGAGTTCGGCTGGTCGACGGCGACGATCTCCTCGGCCGTCTCGCTCAACCTCCTGCTCTACGGCGTCGTGTCACCGTTCGCGGCGGCGCTGATGGAGCGGTTCGGGATGCGCCGGGTCGTGTCGCTCGCGCTGCTGCTGGTGGCCGCCGGCAGCGGGCTGACGGTGTTCATGACCGCCGCCTGGCAGCTGGTGCTGCTGTGGGGCGTGCTGATCGGGGTGGGCACCGGGTCGATGGCGCTGGCCTTCGTCGCCACCGTCACCGGCCGGTGGTTCGTACGCCGCCGCGGACTCGTGTCGGGCGTGCTCACCGCCGCGCAGGCCGCCGGCGGCCTGGTGTTCCTGCCGCTGATGGCGGCGCTCGCGGGCTCCGTCGGCTGGCGCGGGGCGAGCCTGGTGATCACCGCGGGGGCGCTGCTCGTCGTGCCGCTCGTGGTGTTCCTGCTGCGCGACCGGCCCTCCGACGTCGGCACCGTCGCCCTCGGTGCGGATCCCGAGCAGGAGCAGCCCGAGGAGGTCGTCACCGGCGGGGCCGCCCGGCGCACCCTGACCGTCCTGCGCGACGCCGCCCGCACCGGCACGTTCTGGCTGCTCGCGGGCGGGTTCGCGATCTGCGGCGCCACGACGGTCGGCCTGCTCAACACCCACTTCGTGCCCGCCGCGCACGAGCACGGCATGCCCGCGACGACGGCGGCCGGGCTGCTGGCCGTGGTCGGGGTGTTCGACGTCGTCGGCACCATCGCGTCGGGGTGGTTCACCGACCGCGTCGACCCGCGCAAGCTGCTCGCCGTCTACTACGTGCTGCGCGGGGCGTCGCTGGTCGTGCTGCCGTTCCTGCTCGCGCCGACCGCGGCGCCGCCACTGTGGGCGTTCATCGTCTTCTACGGCCTGGACTGGGTGGCCACCGTCCCGCCGACGGTCGCGCTGTGCCGGGAGCGCTTCGGCGCCCGCGCGCCGATCGTCTTCGGCTGGGTCTTCGCCGCGCACCAGGTGGGCTCGGCGATCGCCGCGGTGGGCGCCGGGCTGATCCGCGACCTGTCCGGCTCCTACGACGGCGCCTGGTGGAGCGCCGGCGCGCTCTGCGCCGTGGCCGCCCTCCTGTCGCTGGCGGTACCCCGGATGGTGGCGACCCGGACTGCCCCGGAGCCGGTGCGGAGCTAGCGTCCGCGTCATGACGATCTCCGTGCACCCCGGCGCCGACGACCGCGACTGGGGCGGCCGGCTCCCGCGGGCCGAGTCGATCGAGCTCGACGACGACCAGCGCGCCGCCCGCGCGGAGATCCTCGAGCGGTCGGCGCGCTGGGCCGAGCGCTCCGGGTTCGCGCCGACCGACGACGAGGGCGGCCTCATCGGCCCCTTCACCGCGTTCGCCCTGCGCCCGGAGCCGGGTCGGGCGTTCAACCGCTGGGTGCAGACCGACCAGCGCGGCTCGTCGCTGCCGGCCACGATCCGCGAGGTCGTCATCCTCACCGTGGGTGTGGCCTGGCAGGCCGAGTACGAGATCTACGCGCACGTCGCCGTGGCCCGCACCGTCGGCCTGTCCGAGACGGTGATCGACGGGTTGCGCCGCGGATCCACCGACGGCTTCGGGCCCGACGAGCTCGCCGCCTACCGGTTCGTCGACGAGCTCGTGCGGACCCACCGCGTCGCCGACGACACCTACGCCGCGGCGGAGGAGGCGTTCGGGCGCGACGGGGTGCTCGACATGGTCCACCTGACCGGTATGTACCTCGCGACGTCCGCGCTGCTCAACGCCTTCGCGATCCCGGCGCCGCCGATCCCGGACCCGTCCTAGGCTCCGCGCATGGCGGGACGTCCGAGCTGGGAGATCGGCTCGGTGCGCAACGCCGCGCGGCTGCTCAAGGAGTTCTCGGTCGCCGACCGCGAGCTCGGGGTCGCCGAGCTCGCCCGCCGTCTCGGGCTGGGCACGAGCACCGTCCACCGGCTGCTCGCGACCCTCGCCGACGAGCGGCTGCTCGAGCGCGGTCCCGGCGGCACCTACCGGCTGGGGCTCGCGGTGCACGAGCTCGGCGCGAGCGTCGCCCCGCACGTCGGGCTGCACGAGGCGGCGATGCCGGCGATGGCGGGCCTGCGCCACGCGACGGGGGAGACCGTCCAGCTCGCGGTGCTCGACGGCATGCACTCGGTCTACGTGGAGCGCCTCGAGAGCCCGCACACGGTCCGGATCTTCGCGCGGGTCGGGACGCGGCTGCCGGCGACGACGACGAGCACGGGCAAGGTGCTGCTGGCCGCGCTCGCGCCCGAGGAGCTCGACGCCCGGCTCGCGGCCTGGACCCCGGAGCGCCCCACCCCGCACTCGATCACCGACGAGGCCGTCCTGCGCCGGCGCCTCGCCGAGATCGCGGTGCGAGGGTGGGCCGACAACCGCGAGGAGAGCCGCCTGGGCGTGGTGTCGGTGGGGGCGCTCGTGCGCGACGACGCCGCGGCCGCGGTGGCCGCCGTCAGCGTGGCCGTCCCCGTCTCGCGCGCCGCGGCGGCGACGATGCGCCGCTACACGACGCTCGTGTGCGACACCGCCGAGGTGATCACGCGTCGGCTCGCGGCCGGCGCAGGAGGCTGACGAAGGCGACGAGGGCGAGCAGGGCGACGATGCCGGCGAACACGACGCCCGAGGCCACCAGCCCGAACGCCGCCGACGCGAGCCCCTCGCCGATCACCGGGAGCGAGATGCCGACGTAGAGCACGAGGAAGAAGCTCGAGGCGACCTCGCTGCGACGCTCCAGCGGGCTGCCGGCGCTCACCGCCCCGAGGCCGGCCCGGAAGCTCATGCCCTGCCCGGTGCCGGCGACCGCGGCCCCCACGACCAGCAGCGGCAGCGACGTGAGCCCGATCGCGGCCCCGACGGTGAGCACGCCGAGCACCAGGGCCGCGCACCCGACGAGCAGGGCCGGGCGCTCGCCGAGCCACGAGGACGCGACCTGGCCCACCGTCGAGAAGCCGAGCAGGGTGAACACGACGAGCCCGGTCACCAGGTGGTTCTGCACGTGCAGGACCTGGGTGAGGAAGGACGGGGAGATCGCGGTGAACAGGCCCAGCACGGCGAAGCCCGCGAACCCGGCGATCGCGGCCCGGACGAAGACGCCGCGGACCTCGGGGGGCACCGAGACCTTCTGCGGGCGCCAGCTGATCGGGCCGCCGGGGACCTCGACCGGCTCCACGACGCGCCACACGAACACCCCGGCGACGAGGACCAGCACGATGTGCACGAGGTAGGTGAGGTCGAGGGGTGCCGGGGCGTACTCGGCGAGGGCGCCCGAGAGGACGGGTCCGAGCCCCAGGCCCAGCATGTTCACCGCCGCGGCGAGCAGGCTGTAGCGCTGCTGGCGGCCCTCCGGCGCGAGGTCGACGATCGCCGCGGTCGCCGTCCCGGTGAAGATGCCGGCCGACAGCCCCGAGAGGACGCGCCCGACGAAGAGCGCCGGGACGTTGTCCGGGATGAGGAAGACCGCGCTCGAGACCGCGGCCAGGGCGAGGCCGGGCAGCAGCACCGCCCGCCGTCCGACCTGGTCGGAGAGGCGCCCGAAGAGCACGAGCGCGGCGGCGACGCCGACCGCGTACGTCGCGAAGACCAGCGTCACCATCACGCCGCCGAACCCGAGCTCGCGCTCGTAGAGCGGGTAGAGCGGGGTCGGCATCGTCGTGCCGATCATGGTGACGAGGAACGCGAGGGCGACGACGACGGCCGCCGACCGTCCCCGCAGGCCCCGGGCGGGCGTGGTCGCGAGCGACGAGCTGATGGTGTCCTCCGTCCGGTCGTGCACGACGGAGGCGAGTTTCCCCGGCCACGGGATGCGCAAGCGCCGGTGAGTGATCCGGGTCGTCACCGCGACCCGGATCACTCACCTGGCTACCGCCCCGGGATCGGCTTGCCGGAGAACAGGTACTTCTGCGCCAGGGCCACCGGGTCGTAGGCCGCGGGGGCGGCTTCCTCCGGCGGCGCCGTGACCGTCACCGGACGTGTCTGGACGATGCAGACCGGGTCGCCCGCGCGCCGGTGGCGGCTGATCACCCACTCGACGTCCACGGGGTGGCCGTAGTGGTCCTCGATCGACCGCACCGCCGAGGCGATGGCGGTGATCTGCTCCTCGTCGAGCACCTGGCGGTGGGCCAGCTTGGCCGGCATGTCGATCTCGGTGACCGCGCCGACGGCGAAGTCGAACGCCGACACGACCCGCTTGTGCGCGACGTCGTACTTGAGCACGCGCCCGTCGGCCTTGCCGACCTCCACGTGGTCGGGGTCGACGACGCCCTGCACGACCGCCTCGCCCCAGCCCCAGTTCGTCTCGATGACGATGCGGTCGGACTTGCCCGTGACGGGGTGGACCGAGAAGGCCACGCCCGAGCTGCGGGCGTGGATCAGCTCGATGACGCCGACGGCGATGGGCATCGCGTGGTGGCTGATGCCCTTGCGCAGGCGGTAGGCCAGGGCGCGGGCGGTGAAGAGCGAACCCCAGCAGTTGCGCACCGCGTCGAGCACCCGCTCGATGCCCGAGACGCCGAGGTAGGTGTCGAAGATGCCGGCGAACGAGGCGTCCGCGGCGTCCTCCCCGGTGGCCGACGAGCGCACCGCGACCGGCACGTTGACGTCGACGGCCCGCAAGCACAGCTCCTCGTAGGCCTCCGTGAGCCGGCCGGTGAGGTGCTCGCCGACCGGCGTCGCCCGGAACATCTCCCGGATCTCCGCCGACGCCGCCTCCACCTCCGCGTCCGACGGCGCGTCGCCGAGCCGGCCGATGACGGCGTCGATGCGGTCGTCGAGGCCGGACTCCCGGCAGTGCCGCGCGTAGGCGTTGACGGTGACGGCGAACCCGCGCGGGACCTCGACCCCGGCCCGCAGCAGCTCGGCGAGCCGGCCCATCTTCGAGCCACCCGCCGCGATGGCGCGCGCCGGCTCGACCTCGTCGATCCAGACGACGTCGTCGCAGCTGTGGACGGTCGGCCCGTCCCCGGTGTCGGCGGTCATGGGCGGTACCTCCGGGGCGGCGGTCACCCGGCGACCCCCGCGGAGGCGGCGGCGTCGGGCGTGGTGGTGGATGCCTTCGTGAGGATCGTGACGGTGCCGGTGGTGCCGTCGACCTCGACCTCGTCGCCGTCGGTGATCGAGAGCGTGGCCACACCGACTGCGGTGACCGTCGGGACGCCGTACTCCCGGCCGACGATCGCCGCGTGGGAGAGCATGCCACCGCCGTCGCAGACCGCACCGGCGATCTTGCCGAAGGCCGGCGTCCAGTTCGGCGAGGTCGACTCGCAGACGAGGATCGAGCCGGGCTCGAGACGGTGCAGCTCGTCGGACGACTGCAGCACCCGCGCGATCCCGCGGGCGGTGCCCTTGGCGGCGGCGACGCCGGACATCACCGTCTGCTTGGCGGCGTCGGGGTTCTGCACGGCCTTGATCGAGCCGGGGTTGAGACCGAAGATCTCGATGAGGACCGGGTCCTCCACGGCCTCCGGGATCGTCCCGAGCACCTTGGGCATCTCGCCCCGCTTGGCGTGCCAGTGGTCGAAGTACTGGCGGCGCTCGGCGACCAGGCTCCGCAGCTCGCCCTGGTAGGGCCGCCGGCCCGACGCGACGTCGAGCAGCTCGGGCCAGAACAGGTAGAGCATGTCGTCCTGGTTGTCGGCGCCCTGCCGGCGCGCGAGCTCCTGGCAGCCCCAGCGCAGCGGGAGCATGACCTTGAGGTCGATGTAGTAGTTGTGGTCGTCCTGCCACCAGGGGAAGTTGGCCTCCTGGTTGGACCGCAGACCGGCGTCGAAGACCGCCTGCTCCTCCTTGGTCAACCCCGAGCGCGCGTTCTCGATGGCCTCCTCGCGCTCGGCCATCGCGTTGCGGGCGGCGACCTCGAAGTCGTGGGCGTCGTCCTTCTTGAGGAACGTCTTCACCAGGCCCAGCGGGATGGTGTTGTCCTCGATCCAGCTCGGGACGCCGACGTCGCACGTCGCCTCGGCGCGCCAGCCGTAGACCTGCAGGAAGTCGTCGAACTCGGTGAGCCAGACCGACGCCGCGCCGCCGTGGCGGCCGAGGGCGGCGCGCATCTCGTGCGGCTCGTGGGTCTCGAAGACCTCGCCGAGGCCGGCCGCGCGCGCCTTGAGGGCCAGGGCGTAGAGCGCGCGGTCGGTCTCCATGATCTTGGTGTCCTCGCCCTGGAGGAACTTGCCGATCTCGGCCGGGTTGATCCCCATGTCGGCGCAGGCCCCGTAGAAGCCGAGGAAGTTGGCCAGCATCGGGTACATGACGTCGAAGTGGATCTCCATCGAGCGCTTGTGGTAGCGCCGGCCCTGCGTGAGGAGGTCCGTGAGGTCCGGGGTGCCCGCGAAGTCGACCCCGCGGAAGTACTGCCAGGTGGCCTCGAGCTCGTCACGCCCGGCCTCCCAGATGCTGCGGTAGTTCTGCAGGAAGTGGGGGAGGTTCGTCGCGATGCGGTTGGCGCGGGCGCCGATCTCGCGCGGGTCGGTCTCGGGCAGCGCGCACCCGTAGAGGTGGGTGCCGGCGAAGCGCGCCGTGATCCCGCGCCCGGGCGGAAGCGGCAGCTCCTCGGCCGCGTGCTGGGTGCCCCAGCAGTAGCCGTCGGAGCTCCACAGCGTCGCCGCCAGCGGCGTGAGGCCGCGCGACCAGTGGAAGTCGAGGAACCAGAACCCCTGCTCGTCCCCGGGCTTGAACGGGCTCGCCGGGTCGACGATGTAGGGGGCGGCGAAGTGCTCGGGCTTGTAGCCCGGGTACCACTCGCCCGTGGCGAACTCGTCCAACGGCACCACGTTGGCCATCTGATCCTCCTCGTCGATGAGCGCTCGATCACGGTCGTGGCCCGGGACCTGTGAGGCAAGCAACACGTTCCGCGCGCGGGAACGTTGCCAACCGCCGAACGGGCGCCTGCGGTCGTCCACCCGTGATCCCTAGGGTCCGTCCCCGTGGATGACGGAGGGGTGGGCGAGCCGGTGGCCGTCGTCGTGGGCGCCACCGGGGCCCTCGGCGGGGCGATCGTGCGCCGGCTGCGGTCGCGGGGCGTGCCGGTGATCGCGGTGGCCCGGTCGGCCGACGCCGTCGCCGCGCTGACCGCCGACGACGAGGGTGTCGTGGCCTGCGCCGCCGACATCGGCGACGACGGTTCCGTCGCCGCGATCGGCGAGGGGCTCGCGGCGCGCGGGGCGCCGGTGCGGATGGTGGTGCAGGCCGCCGGGCTCCCGGCCCTGGGCGGGCTCGACGTCGTCGACCCGGCGGCGCTCGGCGCGGCCGTGGCGCTCAAGGTCGGCGGCATGCTGCGGCTGGTCCGCGCGGCCGACCCCTGGCTGGGGGAGGGGTCCCGGCTGGTGGCGCTGGGCGGGCACTACGGCGTCGAGCCCTCCCCGCACGTCCCCGGCGCCGGCGTCACCAACGCCGCGCTCGCGAACCTCGTGCGCCAGCTCGCCGACGCCTACGGCCCGCGCGGGATCACGGCGCACCTCGTCGCCCCCGGCCCGGCCGACACCGACCGGCTCCGCCGCCTCTCGGCGTCCCAGGCTTCCGCCCGCGGCCTCGACGTCGAGGACGTCCTCGCGGAGCGCCGCGCGGAGTCGCCGCTGGGGGCCCTCGTGACTCCCGAGCAGGTCGGCTGGGCGGTGGCGACGCTGCTCGACCCGGAGGCCGCGGCCCTCACCGGCTCGACGCTCTCCCTGGACGTCGGCGCCCGGCGGGGGATCTAGAGGACCTGCAGGCCCAGCGCCCGGCAGACGTCGGCGGCCTGGGCGGTGGAGACGATCGCGCCGCGGAGCACCGCGGGCGTCTCGGGGGTGATCTCGCCGAGGTCGGCCCCGCGCAGGTCGGCGCCGATCAGCCGGGCCCGGGTCAGGTCGGTCCCGCGCAGCGCGCAGTCGGTGAGCACGACGTCGCGCAGGTCGGCGCCGGAGAGGTCGGCGTCGGAGAGGTCGACGCGCTCGAGCCGCCAGCCGCGCAGTGAGGCGTCGGCGAGGCGGGCGAGGGCCAGCGAGCAGCCGTCCACGGTGAAGGTGACCGCGAGGCTCCGCATCCCGGTGAGGTCGGCGCCGATCATGCGGCAGTCGCGGAACGTCGTGTCGGTGAGGCGGGCCCCGACCAGCCGGGCCCGCGAGAGGTCCACGCCGCTGAAGTGGGCGTCGGTGAGGTCGGCGTCGGTGAGGTCGGCCCCGGCGAGCGAGCCGCCCTCGACCCGGACGCCGTCGAGCACCGCGCCGCGCAGGCGGACGGCCGGAGCCCGTACCCGGTCGAGGAGGGCGCCGGTGAGGTCGACGCCGGAGAGGTCCCGCTCGTCGAGCACGCAGCGCCGCAGTGTCCAGGGCCCGCCCCGGCCCAGCGTCTCCCGGAGCTCGTCGGCGTCGGCGCCGGTGAGGTCGGCGTCGACGACCTCGGTGCCGACGTGCAGGGCGGCGAGCGGGTCGGTCACGGGCCGCAGTGTGGCCGCCCGGCGGTGCTCAGCCGAGGATGGGGGCGCCCGACGGCACGCCGGCGGCGAGGTAGCCCTGGTACCGCTCCTCCCAGGCCGGGGTGCGCCCGCCCGGTGCCCTGGTGGGGGAGCCGTCGAGCGCGGCGCCGAGGGCGTCGAGGCAGAGGTCCCAGCCGGCGGCGTTGCGCGACGCCGCGTCCCGCTCCGTCATGAGGTGGGTGAAGGTCAGCCGCGAGCGGCCGTCCTGCAGGGTCTCGACGGCGAACCACAGCTCCTCGCCGCCCCACGAGAACCCGACGCGGTGCGGCGGCTCGTGCGCGAGCACCTCGCCGGTGCCGCCGTCGCCGTCGGTCTCGAAGGTGTAGGTGACGGTCGCGCCCGGGTCCCACGACGCCGTCGCCACCCGGGCGGGGAACCAGTGCGCGAGCTCGGCCGGATCGGTGAGCAGCGCGAACACCCGCTCGGCGGGGTGGCCGTAGTCGCGCACGAAGCGCAGAGCGGGACGCCCGTCGATCTCGAGGTAGCTGCCGGTGGGGCTCACGGTGTCTCCTCCGCGTCTCTGTCCACGTCGCTGTCCTCCAGGCGCCGGCCGAGGGCGTCGAGGCTGTCCGACCACATGCGCCGGTACGGGGCGAGCCAGGCGTCGAGCGCCTCCAGCGGGCGGGGGTCGATCTCGTAGACCCGGCGCTGTGCCTGCGGCACGACCCGCACCAGCCCCGCCTCGCGCAGGACCTTGAGGTGCTTGGACGTGCTCGGCTGGCTGAGCTCGACCGCGTCCACCAGCTCGGACACCGCCCGCGGCCGCTCGCGCAGGAGCCCGAGCAGCACCCGTCGGTGCGGGTCGGCGAGCGCCGCCCACATCGACGCGTCCGGTGACGTGGTCACGCGGGAAGCATGCCTTAGAGGGAATATGCCGCACAAGGCATAGTGCAGCGTTCGGTCGCGGGCGCCGTCGAAGATCACCAGGACGTGAGGCACCTCCCGAGCCGCCCTGAGGTGCCTCATGTC
>NZ_BAABHO010000042.1:0-57734 GCF_039542135.1 Actinomycetospora chlora | reverse complement strand
ACCGCAGGAACTCCTCCGCCTCCGCCGGATCCACCGTCGGGATCGGGGCCGGGAGGTCCTCGACGGTCGAGTGCCCGTCGGCGGTGCGGGTGAGCGGCCCGGTGGAGGGGCCGGGGTCGGGCTCGCCGGCGGGGGCCGGGATGGCGGGCGTGGTCGCGGTGGTGTTCCCGGGGGTGACGGCTCCGCCCCGCGCCGGGGTCGCGACGTCGGTGCCGGCGTCCCCGTCCGCGGCCGCGCCGGCCTCGGCGGCCTCGGTGTCGGGCCCCGCGGCGGTCCCGGCCGCCGGTCCGGCCGTCCCGGAGGCCGACGGGACACGCGGGCGGTGCTCCCGCGGGTAGGGCGTGGGGACCGGCCCACCGCCGGTGCCGACCCCGCCGTCGACCAGGTCGACCGCCACGCCGCGCGCCATGAAACCTCCGTGTCCCGGGGCCGTCCCGTGCGGCCGTCGGTCGTCTGCACTGCTCCACCGCGTGGAGCGCGTCTCGCCCGTCCGGTGCGTCCCAGGAATCATCCGTACCGCGACGGACGGGCGGTCGCACGGGCACCGCGCTCGCCGTGACCGCGTGTGCGGCGACCGGGGCGGCGGTCCGGTTCGGTGCCCCGCGTCGGATCCGGGACGCGCTCGTCGCGGCGACACCGCCGCCCGCCGAGACACCGGACGCTCCGGGCCCGGATCACCACGATCGTGTGGCACTCGCGCCCGACCCGCACCCACCGTGGCCGGCGCGTCGCCGCGACCCTGTCGGCCACCGGTGACGACTCCACGTGCGAGCACCCTAGAGGGTCCGGCGGTCACGCCCCGCACACACCGGGGTCGCCGGGACCGACCGCGCGCACCGGGTCCCCCGCCACCCCCACGGCCCGTCTGGCACCCTGCCCCGATCAACAACGTGTGATGGCCTCGTGCACAGCGCGTCACGTCGTCGGGGACGGCGCGGGCGGGGCCGGGAGGTGCACCGTGACGCGAGCCCCGGGGCCCGCGGCCCGCGAGCCGGGCGAGGACGGGGGGACGCGCGCGTCCACGTCCGGCCCGGACGCCTCCCCGGACGCGCCCACCGTCGCCTTCCGCCCGTCCGCGCCGCCGCCGTCACGGCCGGCGCCCGCGGTCCCCGAGGTCCCGGCCCTCGCCGACATCGCCGCTCCGGGGCGGCCGGCCGTGGAGGCCGTCGTCACCCCGGAGGAACCGCCGGCGCCGGGGCGGCGGCGCCGCCCCTCACGGCACATGCGTGCCCGCGCCGACGAGATGGCCCGCCTGCTCGCCCGCGCCGCCCCGTCCGGCCGGACCGCCCGCCGGGGGCTGCACTCGCTGCCGGCGGCCGCCGCCGTGCTCACCGCGGTCGCCGTCGGGGGCGTCGGCATCGCCCTGGGCCTCGACGCCCAGCGCGCCGGCCAGCAGCTCGCCCTGCCCCAGGCGCCGACGATCCCCGACGGCGGGACGCCGGTGCCCGAGCCCGGCGGCTCCACGACCGTCACGAGGGTCGACGCCGGCATCGTCGGCGCGCTGGTCCCCCGCCCGCCGGCGGACGCGGGCGCGCCGGCACCCCGGCCCTCGTCGGCCGCCGCGACCGCCCCGCGCACGGCGCCCGCGGTGCCGCGCGCCACCACCCCGACCACACGCCCGCGGCCGACGCCGACCACGGCCCGGTCGACGACCCCGCGACCGACGACGTCCACGCCGCGCTCGACCACCTCCCCGCGCCCGACGCCGCGCGCCGAGGGCCCGGCCGCCGGTCGGGACCTCGGTGACCTGGACCGGGACGACGAGGAGACCGCCGCCGGGTGAGGCCCGCCCGCCGATCGCGGGCGGCGTCCCGGGGTTCGGCGGCACCCCTCGCACGGGGAGCGGTCGCCCCCCGCCGACGGGTGACGCCTCCGTTCGGCCGCGTCACCCGATCCGGTCGCCGATCCGCCCCGCTCACCGGGCGTCGCCGTACGCTGACCGCACGAACACACGACCGAGCGGCACGGGGTGCGACACGGAGTAGCGTCGGGCCGGCGGAACCAACCGCTAGGGTGGCGCGGCGCCGGGGGAGCCCAGTCATCCGGGACGAGGAGTCGACCAGACGTGACCGCAGCGAGGGACGGACGTTCCCTGGCCGGGGGACCACTCGGCCGGGACCGCGCCGCGGGTGCCGACGAGCGCACCGGCGAGGCCCGCTTCGGTGGGCGGCCCGAGCCCGACGGCTACGAGACCTCCTCCGGACAGCTCGGCGGTGGTCGCCACGGCGGCCCCGCGGAGGACGACAGCTCGGTCTTCGACATCGCGGACGACCGGCCGCTGTCCGTACCCGGACCCGGGCGTCCGGCCCACCACCCCGAGGGGAGCTCGATGACCTACCCGTCCGGCCCGTACGGCTCGCCGGGCGGTGCGCGCTCCCCGTACCCGGGCTCGGCCCCCGCGGCGGCACCGCCCGGACCCGTGACCCGTCACTCGTCGGGGCCGTTCCACGTGCCCACCGCGCCGCCCCCGCCGCCGCCCCCGGTCAACGCCCCGACGACGTCGATGTCGGCGTGGGCGCCCGACACCGGGATGCCGGCCCCCCGCGACGCGAGCGCCTCGAACGACGTCAACGACATGGTGTCGCTGATCCGCTCGAGCTTCGCCGCGG
Source organism: Actinomycetospora chlora (assembly GCF_039542135.1). Classification (NCBI taxonomy): domain Bacteria; kingdom Bacillati; phylum Actinomycetota; class Actinomycetes; order Pseudonocardiales; family Pseudonocardiaceae; genus Actinomycetospora; species Actinomycetospora chlora. Next base: position 55,125 of record NZ_BAABHO010000042.1, on the reverse strand, counting down.
TCTCCCACCGGTCGGACGAGCTGACGCAGCTGTTCTACGGCTGGCTGTTCCGCATCGCACCCGAGACGCGCGACCTGTTCCCGGTGACGATGGAGCTGCAGCGCACGCGGCTGCTCCGCGCGCTGGTGCACGTCGTGCAGATGGTCGACCGGCCCGACGAACTCACGACGTTCCTGCGGCAGCTCGGGCGCGACCACCGCAAGTTCGGCGTGGTCAGCGAGCACTACGACAAGGTCGGCGAGGCCCTCGTCGGCGCGCTGCGCGAGACCGCCGGCACCGCGGTGTGGACCCGTGACATCGAGGACGCCTGGGTCGGCGCCTACGGCATCGTGTCGCAGGCCATGCAGGAGGCCGCCGACGCCGAGCGCGGCCCCGCGGTGTGGATGGCGCGGGTGATGGAGCACCGCCGCATCTCGCAGGACCTCGCGGTGGTCCGGGTGCAGACCAGCCAGCCGGTGCCCTACCTTGCCGGCCAGTACGTCAGCGTCGAGACCCCGCAACGGCCGCGCATGTGGCGCTCGATGTCGCCGGCGAACGCCCCCGGCCCGGACTGCGTGCTGGAGTTCCACGTCCGCACGGTGCCCGGCGGCTGGGTCAGCCGGGCGATCGTGTCCCACGCGCGCGTCGGCGACGTGTGGCGCATCGGCCCGCCCATGGGCCAGATGACGCTCGACCCGCGCGGGCGCTCGGACCTGCTCATGGTCGCCGGTGGCACCGGGCTCGCCCCGGCCCGCGCGCTCATCGAGCAGCTCGTCGTGGAGGGCACCGACCGCAAGGTCGCGCTGTTCGTCGGCGCCCGCACCTGGCCCGACCTCTACGACATCGACTCGCTGCGCCGCTCCGCCCAGGAGAACCCCTGGCTCACCGTCGTCCCCGTGGTGGAGGACGACGGCCGGCCCTACGGCGCGGAGACCGGGACGCTGGGCGAGGTCGTCGCCCGCTACGGCGCCTGGGCCGACCGCGAGATCACCGTCAGCGGCTCGCCGCCGATGGTCCGCGCGACGGTCAGCGCCCTGCTCGACGCGGGCACGCCGTTCCTCAACATCCACTACGACCCGTACCACACGGACTGACGCCGCCCGGACGATCGCGCTCGGCCGTGTGCGCGCGCCCCTGACGAACGAACGGCGAGTTCGCTGCTACGCAAGCAGCGAACTCGCCGTTCGTTCGTTCCCGGGGCCGGACCCTCAGGCGCTCGCGGCCTCGCGCGGGGCGAGCTCGACCGAGAGCTCCGGCGGCTTGGCGAGGGTCTGGTAGACGACGCAGTACCGCTCGGTGAGCTTGTGCAGCGTCGCGAGGGTGTCGGCGTCGGCGTCGGTGTCGAGGTCGAACCGCAGGCGGATCTCGCGGAACCCGACCGGCGCGTCCTTGGCGACGCCGAGCGTTCCGCGGAAGTCGAGGTCGCCCTCGGCGTGCACGGACCCGCCACGGACGTCGACGCCCATCGACGTCGACACCGCGCGCAGCGTCACGCCCGCGCAGGCGACGAGCGCCTCGAGCAGCATGTCGCCGGAGCACAGCTGCGTGCCGTCGCCGCCGGTGGCGGGGTGCAGGCCGGCCTCGGCGATGGCCTGGGCGGTCTGCACGCGGCAGGCGATGCCCGAGCCGTCGACGTCGCCGTCGGCCTTGAGCGTGACGACCGCCGACTCGGGGTCGTCCTTGTACTGCGACTTCAGCGGACCCTGGGTCTCGGCGAGCTTCGTCTTGTCCATACCCGTGATCCTCCCCCGGACGTGGCGCTGCGTCACCCGGTCGTCACGGGGGTGCGCACCCGTCGGGGCCGGCAGGCCGCGACGGCGGCGGCGCCGATCAGCGAGAACACCACCGCGATCGGCACCGCGTCGTTCCATCCCGCGACGAGGGCGGCCGGGCCGGCGCCGAGCGACGGGCGGGTGGCGACGACCGCGACGATGGTGACGCCGATGGCGGAGCCGACGTAGCGGGCGGTGTTGTTGGCGCCGCCGCCCATCGCTCCCCGTCCCGGCGGCACGCTGGCGACGGCCTCGCGCCCGAGGGCGGCGTTGACGACGCCGGTGGCCGCGCCGGCCAGCACGAGCCCGGGGGCGAGGGTGGCCGGGGAGTCGCCGGGGTCGAGGCCGAGGAGCAGGAGCTGGCCGGCGGCGATGACGACCAGCCCGGCGGCGAGCAGCAGGCGCCCCGACCAGGCCGCCGGGAGGCGGCGCGCCAGGAGGGCCGTGACGACGCTGGTGCCCGACCACGCGAACAGCAGCGTGGCCCCCACCAGCGCGGTGCTGCCGAGCCCGCGCTCGACGACGGTCGAGAGGAACGACGAGGAGGCGATGATGCCGAGGCCGGTGGCGAGCGCGCCGACCGTCGCGGCGACGAAGGCCGGGGTGGCGAAGAGCAACATGTCGAGCATCGGGGCGCTGCGCCGCCGTTCGACGACGACGAAGGCGACGAGCAGGACGACGCCCGCCACGAGCAGCGCCAGGACCCCCGGACGACCGAAACCCGACCGGCCCTCGGTCAGCCCGGCCAGCAGCGCGGCGAGCCCGGCGGCGAGGACGACGACGCCGGGCAGGTCGATCGGCCGCGGCTCGTCGGCCCGCGACTCCGCCACCAGCCGCTGGGTGGCGACGGCGAGGACGGCGGCCGCCGCGGCGGCGACCCAGTAGGCCCCGCTCCACCCCACCGCGCGGTCCATCCCCGACGCCAGGAACGGCCCGACGGCGATGCCGGCGGCGAGGCTGGCGCCCCAGATGCCGCTGGCGGAGCGGGCCTCGGGCGTCCCGGCCGGGAACGCGTGGCCGAGCAGGCCCTGGCTGCACGCGACCAGGGCCGCGGCGCCGATGCCCTGCAGGATCCGGGCCACCACCAGCACGAGCGCGTTCGGCGCGAGCGCCCCGAGCACCGAGGCCAGGGCCAGCACCACGGCGCCGAGCACGAGCACGCGGCGGCGACCGAGGTCGTCGCCCAGGGCGCCCACCGAGAGCAGGGCGACACCGAGCCCGATGCTCATCGAGCTGAGGATCCACGCCTGCGCCTCCGGACCGGCCCCGAGTGCCGCGGCCGTCGACGGCAGCGTCGACAGCGGCGTCGTGAACACGACGAGCGCGAGGAACGTGGCGGCCGCGGCGACGGACAGGGTGGCGCGGGGCGAGGTCACGTGCCGGGACGCTAGCAGTATCGGTTCGTTGATTGAACCATCTGTGAGCGGCTACCGTGGGCGCCGTGCCGCTCGGCCGCGACTACGACCGCCAGGACTGCGCGCTGGCCCGTGCCCTCGAGGTGGTCGGCGAGCGCTGGACCCTGCTGGTGCTGCGCGACTGCTTCTTCGGCGTTCGGCGCTTCGCCGACCTGCGGGCCCACCTCGACATCCCGCGGGCCGTGCTCACCGACCGGCTGGCGACGCTCGTCGAGGCCGGTGTCCTCGAGCGCCGACCCTACGCCGCCGGGCGTGACGAGTACGTCCTCACCGACACCGGGCTCGACCTCTGGCCGGCGCTGTTCACGCTGGCCCGCTGGGGCGACCGCCACCGTGTGGGGCCCGGTGGCGGCCGCCGGCGGTTCCGCCACGCCGACTGCCCGGCCGGCGGCGCGGACCTCGCCACCGGCGGGCTGTGCCCCGCGTGCGGGACGCTGCCGCCGCCGTCCGCGCTCGAGACGCGCCGGCTCGACCCCGACACCGAGGGCGAGCGCGAGGCCCGTGATGACGCGGTGAGCCGCGCCCTGCGCCGCCCCCACCGCCTGCTGACGCCGCTGCCCTGATCTACCAAGCCCCGACCGGCCGGCGGATGGCGACGTTGGCGTGGTTGAACAGGTTGGTCAGCGCGATCTGGGCCACCAGCCCCGCGAGCGCGGTCTCGTCGAAGTGGCGCGCGGCCTCGGCCCAGACCTCGTCGGGCACCGCGTCCGGGCGGTCGGCGATCCGCGTCGCCGCCTCGGCCAGGCCCAGCGCGGCGCGCTCGGCGTCGGAGTAGCACGGGGCCTCGCGCCAGACGGGCAGCATGTCGAGGCGCTCGTCGGACTTGCCGTTCTTGCGCAGCGTCTTCGTCCCCGAGTCGACGCAGAACGCGCAGCCGTTGATCTGGCTCACGCGCAGGTGCACGAGCTCGCGGACGGTGTCGGACACACCCGTCGCGCGGATCGTGCCGATCATCCCGCCGACGGCCTCGCCGAAGCCGGGCAGCGCGCGGGTGAAGTGCTCGAGTCGTCCGGTCACGGTGGTCTCCCTCGCTGTCACATCGACCGGCGCGCGCCGGTCTCCGTGGTGACGCCCCACGACGCGAGGATGTGACCGATGGACCCCGCCGAGCTCGCCGACACCTTCGAGACCCACCGCCCGCACCTGCGCGCGGTGACGTTGCGCCTGCTCGGGAGCCCCGCCGAGGCCGACGACGCCGTGCAGGAGACGTGGCTGCGCCTCGCACGCACCGACGTCGCCGAGGTGGAGAACCTCCGCGCCTGGCTGACGACGGTCGCGAGCCGGGTGGCGCTGTCGATGCTGCGCTCGCGGGGCACGCGCGCCGAGTCCGCGCTCGACGACGCCCCGGACGCCGCCGACCCCGAGCCGGACCCGGAGGCCCGCGCGGCGCAGGCCGACGCCCTCGGCGCCGCGCTCGTCGTCGTCCTCGAGCGGCTCGACCCGGCCGAGCGGCTCGCGTTCGTGCTGCACGACCTGTTCGGCGTCCCGTTCGCCGAGATCGCCACGGTCGTCGAGCGCAGCCCGGCCGCGGCCCGCCAGCTCGCGAGCCGGGCCCGGCGGCGCGTCCAGGGCGGGTCGGACGCCGCGGAGGCCGACCCGGCACGGCGCCGGGAGGTCGTCGACGCCTTCCTCACGGCTGCGCGCGAGGGCGACTTCGCGGGGCTGCTCGCCGTCCTCGACCCCGACGTCGAGCTGCGCGCCGACCGCGTCGCCGTCGCCGCCGCCGAGGCCAACCGCGACCGCGGCGCCCCGGAGATCGCCGAGCGGCTGCAGGGCGCCGAGGCCGTGGCGCGGGTGTTCAGCGGCCGGGCCCGCGAGGCGCAGCCGGCGCTGCTCGACGGCGCCGTCGGCGCGGTGTTCGCCCCGGGCGGGACGGTCTACACGGCGTTCGAGCTCGTCGTCGTCGACGGGCGCATCGTCGCGCTGGAGATGATCGCCGACCCCGACGTGCTCGCCGGCCTGGACGTCGAGCTGCTCTGATACGGCGTGTCGCGCCGGCGAGGATGTGGCGATCCTGGCCCTATCGGCGTGCAGAACTGATCGCCAGCAGAATGCCGCGTTGCTCGCACCGGCAGGTGCGTCAGATGAGGCCCATCTTCGAGGCGGCGTAGACGGCCTCGGCGCGGCGGGTGACGTCGAGCTTGCGCATGAGGTTGCCGACGTGGAACTTCACCGTCGTCTCGGAGATGAACAGCTCCCGGCCGATGGTGCGGTTGCTCATGCCCCGGGCGAGCAGGCGCAGGACGTCGAGCTCGCGGCCGGTCAGCGGGTCGCCGTGGGGCTGCTGGCCGTTCAGCGAGCGCACCACCGCGGCCGCGGAGCGCGAGTCGAACGCCGACTCGCCGCGGGACACCGCGCGGATGGCGCTGGTCAGCTCGGTGGTGTCGACGTCCTTGACGACGTAGCCGCGCGCGCCCGCGTGCACGGCCTCGACCACGAGGCGGTCGTCGAGGAACGTCGTCAGCACGAGCACTCCGACGCCGGGGTGCGCCTGGGTGAGCTGGCGGCACAGCTGCAGGCCCTCGGAGTCCGAGCTCGTGGAGAGCTTGAGGTCGAGCAGCACGATCGTCGGCCGCTGGTGGGCGACGACGGCGAGGGCCTCGGCGGCGCTGGAGGCCTCGCCGACGATCGAGAACTGGGGCTCGCGCTCGAGCACCGAGCGCAGGCCCTGGCGGACGATCGCGTGGTCGTCGACGAGAACGATGCGGACCTCGCCGCGCTTGGCGGTGCTGCGGGCGGGCACGCGGATCTCGGTCATGACCCGTTCCTCGCTTCCTCGGAGATCTCGGCGGGCGCGGGCGACGGGCAGAGGGGTACGCCCACCTCCACCCGGATGCCGCCCTGGGGTGCGCGGCGGATGCGCAGGGTGCCGCCGATCTCGCGCGCCCGCTCGGCCATGTTCACCAGGCCGCGGTGGGAGCCGTCGAGGTCGCCGGCGGCGGCGACGCGCAGCGAGCGGCGGACGTGCTCGGGGTCGCCGGTGCCGTCGTCGGACACCGAGAGCACCAGGCGGTCCTTGCGGTAGGCGAGGCGCACGACGGCCACGGTCGCCTCGGCGTGCACGGCGGCGTTGAACAGCGCCTCGCCGGCCACGCGGAACAGCGAGCGCTCGGCCCCCGACGACAGCGCCACCGGCCGGCCCTCGAGCCGCACCTCGACCCGCAGGTCGGAGGGCATGTGGACGGTGGAGAGCTCCTCGAGCATGGCGGGCAGGCTCTGCGGGCCGCGGTCGCCGGAGTGGTTGAGCGCGTAGATCGCCGACCGCAGTTGCTCGACCGCGCGGCGGGTCAGCGCCTTGGCGGTCTCGAGGCGCTCGCGCTGGCGCTCGTCGCGCATCTCCGAGCGCACGACCTCGATCTGCATGCCGGCCGAGAGCGCGTACTGGGTCACCGAGTCGTGCAGCTCGCGGGCGATGCGGTGGCGCTCGGCGTCGAGCACCTCGCGCTGCCGGGCGACGGTGAGCGCGTCGCGGGTGCGCTGGAGCTGGTCGTTGCGGGCGGCCAGGTCCTCGGCGTGCCGGCTCGCCTCGCCGTAGAGCCGCATCGTGCGCTGGTGCAGCGCCGAGTTCTGCAGCGCCGCCGCGGTCTGGCTCGCGAGCACGCGCAGCACCGAGGCGTCGGTGGCGTCGATGGCCCGCTCGGCGCCGGTCCAGGCGACGATCTCACCGACGACGTCGCCGTCGAGGTGCACCGGGACGTGCAGGTGGTGCGGGTCGTGGGCGGCGTCGGTGGTGCCGGTGGTGCCGTCGTCGTCGGCGGTGTCCACCGCCTCGTGCGTGTGGCCCTCCCCCGAGCGCACCGCGTCGAGGTGCGCGGTGACCCACGGCGGCAGCTCCGGGTCGGCCGCGTCGACCTCGGTGCCCTGCGGCCCCAGCACCAGGTGGCGCGGCGCGGCCTCGGGCAGCGCGCCCTCGGCGAGCGCGAACACCACCCAGTGCGCGGTGAGGTGCTCGGCGGCGGCCTCGGCGACCGAGCGCACGAGCGTGCCCGGTCCCTCGGTGGTGCGCACCAGGGCCCGGGAGATCCGGTCGAGGGCGTGGATCACCCGCCGCAGCCGCTCGGCGGAGGCGAGGTACTCGATGTAGAAGGACGGCTTGCCGGAGCGGATCCCGGTGAGCTGGTCCAGATCGTGGTGGTCGACGGACATCGGGGCTACAGGGCCGCCCGGAACAGCGTCTCGATGTCCGCCGCGTCGGCCCCGCGCGGGTTGGTGGACAGGCACGCGTCGGCCAGCGTCATCGTCGCGAGCAGCGGGACGTCGGCGTCGGTGACGCCGATCTCGCCGAGGCCCTTCGGGACGCCGAGCTCGTCGGCGAGGCGGCGGACCTCGCACGCGGTCCACTCGGCGGCCTCGACCGCGCCCGCGTCGGAGTCCGGGACGATGTCGCCCGGCAGCCCGAGGGCCTGGGCGATCGGCACGAACCGGTGCGGCTCGGCGGCGGCGTTGAAGCGGATGACGTGGGGCAGCAGCACGCCGTTGATGACGCCGTGCGGCAGGTCGAGCAGGCCCCCGACCTGGTGGCTCATCGCGTGCGTGGCCCCGAGGATCGCGTTGGTGAACGCCAGACCGGCCTCGAGGGCGGCCTGCGCCATGCACGTGCGCGGGGCCTCCTCGGCGGGGTGGTCCATCGTGAGCACGAGGTTCTCGCCGACCAGCGCGATCGCCTGCAGCGCGTGGTGGTCGGTGAGGGGGTTGTGGGCGCGCGAGACGTAGGCCTCGATGCCGTGGGTCAGCGCGTCGAGGCCGGTGGCGGCGTTGAGCCAGTCCGGCATCGTGGTGAGCAGGTAGGGGTCGACGATCGACACGTCCGGCACCAGCGCCCGACCCAAGATCGTGATCTTGGTGTTGCGGGCGGTGTCGGTGACGATGCAGAACTGCGAGACGTCCGCGCCCGTGCCCGACGTCGAGGGCACCATCACCATGGGCGGGATGGGCAGGCCCATCCGGTCGACGCCCTCGTAGTCGAGGATCGTGCCGCCGTTGCCGGCGAGCAGCGCCACGCCCTTGGCCGCGTCGATCACCGAGCCGCCGCCGAGCGCGATGATGACGTCGCACCCCTCCTGCAGGTAGCGGACGTGCCCCGCGGCGATCTCGTGGTCCTTCGGGTTGGGCGTGACGCCCTCCCACACGGTGGGCCGCAGCCCCGCCTCGGCGAGGTGGGCGCACAGCTGGTTGGGCCAGCCGGCCGCGCACAGCCCCGGGTCGGTGACGAGGAACGGGCGGCGCGCGCCGAGCCGGACCGCGGCGTGCGCGGCCTCCGACAGCGACCCGGGACCGAAGAGGATCTCGGGGACGTGGAACTTCGCGAGCCGGGGCGTGGCCTGCCGCGACGTCGCCCGCGTCAGCGCCCGGTCGGCCGGGCTCCGCGACGGACCGGTGGCACCGACCGCGGGCTCCTCCGAGGAGCGGCGGTGTGCGATGACCGAGCCGCCCGCGCGGGTGACGCTGTCGACGAGGACCACGCTGCCCCCTCCCCTGCCCCGGAACACGATGTTGTCCACGTTACAGACGAGCACCGGGCGGCGGCAGGGTGACGAACGCGTTCGGTCGCGCCCGATGGACCACACGCCGTGACGACCTGGTCACGCTGCGGCGGCCCGGACGGCCGGCGCGGTGCGCACGAACGCCTCCTCCGCCCACCACCGCCGGAACGCCGCGAACCCGACGGCCTCGACGAGGCGGCGGGTCTGGCTGTCCTGCGCGAGCATCGCCGCCATCTTGCGGTCGAGCCGGTCGCCGGTGAGCACGGTGTGGCGATCGGGCGCGACGTCGTCGGCGGGCTCGTCCATGAAGATGCCCAGCGCGGCGTTGACGTCGGCGAAGCGCCGCGTGAAGCCGGGGACCAGCACCGCGCGCAGCAGTTCCGCGGTCGGCGCGACGGCGTCGCGGGCCCGGGTGGTCCAGCGCCCGACGGCGCGGTGGTCGTCGTGGCCGGTGACGCCGTCGGGCCCGAACGTGACGATCGTGTCGGGCCGCACCTCCTCGATGACGGTCGCGACGGCGCGGGCGGCCATCCGCTCGTCCGCCAGTGCGCAGGCGCCGTCGACGTGGCCGAGCCAGCGGTGCTCGTCGACGCCCAGCACCGCCAGGGCCGCCTCGAGCTCGCGCTCGCGCAACCGGCCGAGCCGCTCGGGCGGCCAGGCGACGGGGTCGTCGGTGCCGCGTTCGCCGCGGGTCGCGGTGACGAGCACGACGCGGTCGCCGCGCTCGTGGGCGTCCAGGACGAGCCCGGAGGACAGGAACGTCTCGTCGTCGGGGTGGGCCCAGACGCCGAGCAGGGTGCGGGTCACGACAGGACCTCCCAGATGATCATGACGGCGACGGCGGCCAGGATCGGCAGCGCCGGGCGGGGCCGTCGCCGGGTCCGCCAGGCGACGAGGGCGGCCACCGCGAGGGCGGCGAGCACCGGGACGGTGCCGGGGTGCAGCAGCGCGGCCGGGCCGCGGCGCCCGGCGACGGCCGCCGCGACGAGCGCCACGAGCGCGGCCGGGGCCAGGTGGCCCAGGGCCCGGCGCGCGGCGGCGGGCAGGCGGTGGGCCGGGACGACGGTGACGAGGACGGTGCGCAGCGCCGAGGTGGCGACGGCGGCGGCGAGCAGGACGACGGTCGTGGTCATCGCGAGCTCCGATCGGCGAGGGTGGCCGCGACGACGCCGGCGGCGATGCCGCACAGCAGGCCGAAGCCGTCGGGCAGGGGCGAGGCGACCACCGCGGTGACGGCGGCGGCCGACGCGCCCGCCCGGGCGGGCCGGGCGTGCAGCAGGGGGACGAGCACGGCCAGGAACATCGCGGGTGCGGCGACGTCGAGCGCCGCCGTCGCCGGGAGCACGGGGGCGAGCGCGGCGCCGGCCGCTGTGAGGCCGACCCACGCCGCCAGCAGCCCGGTGCCCGCGGTGAGCCAGTAGCGCCGGCGGCCGGCCGCGTCGAGGTCGTCGCGGCGGGCCGCCAGGGCGTAGGTGGGGTCGACGACGAACTGGGGACCCAGCCACCGGAACCACGCCGGCTGGCCGCGGAACCACGGTTCCAGGGCGGCGGCGTAGAGGAGGAAGCGCGCGTTGACCAGCACGACGGCGGCGAGGATCGCCAGCGGCGGGGCGCCGCCGGCGAGCATCGTCAGCGCGGTGATCTGGGCGCTGCCGCCGAGCAGCAGCGCGGACGAGAGCACGCCGGCGCCGCCGCCGAGCCCGGCCCGCACGCCGGTGACGCCGATGAGCACGGCGAACGGTGCGAGCCCGAGGGCCACGGGCCCGAGGTCGCGGAGCGCGGCCCGCACCTCGCGGGTGGGGGTGTGACGCAGGGTGGTGTCCATGCGTCGACGATGGCGCCGGGTCCGAGGTCAGGGCATCGGCGACGGCTCCCCACGTTGCGCTGCGTGACCCCCTAGATCGGGGTCAGACCGGGGTGCGCGGCGTCCGGCGCCGGTCGTGCGCGATGCCCAGGCCGCGGGCCGCGGCGGCGGCCTCGCGGCGGGTGGCGACGCCCAGCTTGCCGAGGATCGCCGAAACGTGGTGGTCGGCGGTCTTCTCCGAGATGAACAACCGCGCGGCGATCTCGGCGTTGGTCAGGCCCTCGGCCACCAGGCGCACGACGTCGACCTGCCGCTCGGTGAGCCCGGCGGGGTTGGCCCGGGTCGCGGCGCGGGGCCGGGACGGCACGCCGGTGACGCCGCGCTCGCGCAGGTCGCGGCGCACCTTCGCGGCGACGGCGTCAGCGCCCAGCCGGTCGAGGATCTCCAGCGCGGCGAACACGTCGGCGGGCTCGCCGGCGTCCACCAGCGCCAGCGCCTGCTCGTAGGGCGCGCCGAGCGCGCCCCAGCCCGCGGCGGCCCGGCGGTGGTCGCCCGCGAGGGCGTCGCGGTACGGGCCGTCGGGCGGCGCGACGGGCGGCACCGAGGTCGCGTCCTCCCGGCCGAGCCGCCGCAACCACAGCGCGAGCTCCCCGGCCGACCACGCCGTGCCCGGGCGGGACCCGGCGTCGGCGAGGATCGCCGCGGCGTCGGCGAGGCGCGGGTCGGGGATGCCGGTGAGCCACTGGCGCTCGGCCAGCGCGGAGACGGCGGGCAGCAGCCGCAGCGGGTCGCCGTAGCGCACCGCGAGGTCCCAGCCGCGGTCGACGGCCGCGGCCGCCGCGGCGTCGCCCCGGCGTAAGGCGACGAGCCCGTCCACGAGGTACGGCCAGGTGTGGGTCAGCGGCGCGGCGCTCTCGCGCAGGACCGCGCAGGCGTCCCGCCGGGCCTCGTCCCAGTCGCCGCGTTCGAGGTGCAGGCGGGCCCGGACGCCGCGCTGCCAGCCGTAGCAGAGCGGGAACTCCCAGTGGACCGTCATCGGCAGGCTGTGCTCGAGGGCCTTCGCCGCCGCATCGAGGCGCCGGTGCTCGACGTCGAGGTTGGCGAGGTTGCTCCAGCCCGTCGAGTGCTCGACGCGGAAGTCGTGCCCGGGCACGTCCACGGCGTCCAGGAGCTGCTCGCGGGCGGTGGTGTCCCCGGCCATCATCGCGGCGATCCCGTCGACCACGCGGAGCCGGACCTCGAGGCGCTCGTCGGTGGCCCCGTCCGCCACGATCCGCGCGCGGTCGTGCAGCGCGCGGGCGGTGGCGACGTCGTTGTCCTGGACCGCGAGGAACGCCTGCGTGGCCAGGGCGTGACCGAGCACGGTCGCGGCCCGGCTGCCCGGCGCGGCCCGGTCGGCGAGCAGCTCGACGGCGGTGGCCACGTGGGTGTCGGCGTCGGCGCGGGCGGCGTTGTACCACTCGAAGACGGCCCGGGCCTCGTACGCGGCGGCGGCGCCGTCGAGGTCGCCCTCCGCCCGCCACCACCGGACCGCGCGCCGGCACGCGGCGATCGCGTCGTCCAGCCGGTCGGTGAGGAAGAGCTCGAGGGCGAGCATCTCCTCCAGCCCGGCGCGCGCGGCAGCGGCGTCCGGCGGGGCGTGCTCGAGCGCGAGGGCGAAGAAGCGGGCCGACTCGGTGTGCGCGCCCGCGGCCGTCGCCACGCGCCCGGCCCGCCCCGCGTAGCGGAAGACGCGCCCGTCGTCGCCGGCGCCCAGCGCGTGGTGGACGAGGACGGCCGGGTCGGGGTCGGGAAGGGTCTCGAGGGCGTCGACCATCCGCCGGTGCAGGGCGACCTCGCCGCCCGGCGGGATCGCGCCCGCGACGGCCAGCCGGCAGATGTCGTGGCGGAAGGTCAGCCCGCGACGGTCGCGGGCGAGCAGGCCCGCGCCGTCGAGGGCCCGCAGCGGCGGCAGCCCGACGCCCAGCGCGGGCAGCAGGGTGTCGGGGACCGGCCCGGAGGCGCAGGCGAGGAGGTCGGCGAGGTCGCGGGCGGTGGGGTCGAGGCCGGCGGTACGGGCCAGCACCGCGTCGCGCACCGAGGTGGGGAGCTCGCCGTCCGGCGCCCCGCCGCGGCTGACGATCTCGGTGACGTAGAAGGAGTTGCCCCGGGTGCGCCGGTGCAGGTCGACCGGGTCGATCCCGCGCTCCCCGACGAGCGCCGAGACCGCGTCGACCGAGAGCGGCCCGAGCTCCACCCGCTGGGCCGACGGGACCCGGGCGACGTCCCCGAGCAGGGCGCGCAGCGCGGGTTGCGGGTCCGGCTCGTCGTCGCGGTGGGTGGTGAGCACCAGCGAGCGGCACCCCGCGACCCGGCGCAGCAGGAAGCGCAGCAGGTCGATCGTCGCCTCGTCGGCCCACTGCAGGTCGTCGACGACGAGGACGAGCGAGCGCGCCGCCAGCGTGTCGAGCAGCGCGCGGTGGATCTCGTGGGGCGGGACGCCGGTGGCGAGCAGCCCGGCGACGGGCTCGCCGAGGTCGGCGGCGACGTCGTGCAGCGGGCCGAGCGGGCGCGGCACGCCCAGCGGGTCGCAGACGCCCCAGAGCACCTCCGCGTCGCGCAGGCCGTCGGCGAACGAGCGCGCCAGCGAGGTCTTGCCGATGCCCGACTCGCCCGCGAGGACGACGACCGAGCCCGATCCGGCCCGCGCCTCCTGCCACGCCCGGTCCAGGAGGCGCAGCTCGTCCGACCGTTCGAGCAGCTCCACAGATGGTGACGGTACGTGATCAATCTCTTCGTCGGAACGTCCGAACGGCCCAGAAGGACGTCGAGGAAAGATGGGGAACGGCTCCCCATGTGCGGTTCCGCGCCCGCGCGCGACCCTGGTGACCAGCCAGGACCACCCAGCGTGAGGAGATCGCGATGACCGAGACCGACGTGACCGCCGACCAGGCGGCCGATCGTGCCCTCAAGGCCCGCCACCGCACGATGTGGGGCCTCGGCGACTACCCCGACGTGGCCGCCCGCCTCATCGCCGAGCTCGGCCCAGTCCTCGTCGGCGCCGCCGGCGTGCGCCCGGGCGAGCGGGTGCTCGACGTCGCCGCCGGCACGGGCAACGTCGCCGTGCCCGCCGCGCGCGCCGGGGCGGACGTCACCGCGTCCGACCTCACGCCGGAGCTGTTCGTCGCCGGGCGCGAGGCCGCCGCGGCGCGCGGGGTCACCATCCGCTGGGAGGAGGGCGACGCCGAGGCGCTGCCCTACGCCGACGACACCTTCGACGTCACCCTGTCCTGCGTCGGTGTCATGTTCGCGCCGCACCACCAGCAGGCGGCCGACGAGCTCGTGCGCGTCACCCGTCCCGGCGGGCGGATCGGGCTGATCAGCTGGACGCCGGAGGGCTTCGTCGGCGAGCTGTTCGCGGCCATGAAGCCGTTCGTGCCGCCGCCCCCGCCCGGCGCCATGCCACCGCCGCGGTGGGGCGACGAGGCGCACGTGCGCGCGCTGCTCGGCGACCGGGTCACCGACGTCGTCACCGAGAAGCGGACGGTGACGGTCTCGGCGTTCGACACCCCGGAGGCGTTCCGGGCCTACTGGCGCGAGACCTACGGGCCGACGATCGTCGCCTACCGCACCGTCGCCGACGACCCGGCGCGCACGGCCGAGCTCGACGCGGCGCTCGAGGGGCTCGCCGCCCGGTACGGCGGCACGACCGGCGTCATGAGCTGGGAGTACCTGCTCCTGACCGCTCGGGTCGTCTGAGGTCCTACGAGCCCGCGGCCGCCGACAGCGACGCCGCGGAGATGGCCGGCTCGACGTTGGACTCGGCGTGGATCGGGCCCTCGCGGTCCGACAGCGGCGTGCCGCGCCCGCCCCACTGCTGGGCGATCATCTCCGCGGCGATCGACACGGCGGTCTCCTCGGGTGTGCGGGCGCCGAGGTCGAGCCCGATCGGGCTGGACATGCGGGCCAGCTCGACCTCGGTGACGCCCGCCTCGAGCAGGCGCTCCTGCCGGTCGAGGTGGGTGCGCCGCGAGCCCATCGCGCCGATGTAGCCGATCTGCGGCAGGCGCAGCGCGACCTCGAGCAGCGGCACGTCGAACTTCGGGTCGTGGGTGAGCACGGCCAGCGACGTGCGGGAGTCGATCCGCCCCGCCTCGGCCTCGGCGGCCAGGTAGCGGTGGGGCCACTCGACGACGACCTCGTGCGCCTCGGGGAAGCGGCTCGACGTCGCGAACACCGGGCGCGCGTCGCAGACCGTCACGCGCATGCCGAGGAACGTGCCGATGCGCGCGACGGCGGCGGCGAAGTCGATGGCGCCGAAGACGATGAGCCGGGGCGGCGGCGCGAACGACTCGACGAACACCTGCAGGCCCTCGCCGCGGCGCTCGCCGTCGGTGCCGTAGGAGACGAGCGCGGAGCGACCGGCGGCCAGCAGGCCGCGGACGTCGTCGCGCAGCGCGTCGTCGAGCCGGGCCGAGCCGGTGCTGCCCTCGACCGACTCGGGCCAGACCACCAGCCGGCGCCCGAGGCGGTCGGCGGGACCCGACACGACCGTCGCCACCGCGACCGAGCGGTGCTCGCGCACCGCCTTCGCGATCTCGCCGAGCTGCGGGAACGACTCGCGGTCGACCTGCTCGACGTAGACGTCGAGGATGCCGCCGCAGGTCAGCCCGACGGCGAACGCGTCGTCGTCGGAGACGCCGTAGCGCTGCAGCGTGGCCTCGTCGGTGCCCTCGAGGATCCCCGAGCCGAGCTCGTAGACCGCGCCCTCGACGCAGCCGCCGGACACGCTGCCCACGGCCTGCCCGTCGTCGCCGACGAGCATCGACGCGCCCGGCTGGCGCGGGGCCGACCGGAAGGTCCCCACGACGGTGGCCAGGGCCGTCGGCCGGCCCTCGGCCCACCACGACTCGAGCGTCGGCAGTACGTCACGCATCCCGCAGCACCTCCAGCAGCTCGGCGAGCGTCGTCAGGGAGTGGCCCGCCAACAACCGGTCAACGTGCGGGAGGGCCGCCGCGATTCCCCCCTGCACCGGCGCGTACCCCGCCTTGCCGGCGTGGGGGTTCACCCAGACCACCTTGTGGGCCAGGCGGGCGAGGCGGGCGGCCTGCTCGCCGAGCAGGTCGGCGCCACCGCGCTCCCAGCCGTCGGAGAACACGACGACGACCGCACGGCGGGCGACCCCGCGCTGCCCCCAGCGGTCCAGGAACGCGCGCAGCACCTCGCCCAGCCGGGTGCCGCCCGACCAGTCCGGGATCGCGCGCCCGGCGTCGGCGAGCGCGCGCTCGGGGTCGCGCTGGCGCAGCTCGCGGGTGACGCGCGTCAGGCGCGTGCCGAGCGTGAACGTCTCCACCGCCTGCGGCGTGCGCCGGGTGACGACGTGGGCGAAGCGCAGCAGCGTGTCCGCGTACGGGCTCATCGAGCCCGACACGTCGATGAGCAGCACCACGCGCCGGGGCCGCTGGCGGCGGGCGCGCCGGCGCAGCTCGGCGATCTCGCCACCGTTGGCCAGGGCCGCCCGCAGGGTCCGCCGCGGGTCGGGCTCGCCCTTGCGGGCCGGGCGGCGCCGGCGGGCGCGGCGGCGCGGCGGGGCCGGGCGGAGCAGGGCGAGCAGCTGTTTGAGGTGCTCGCGCTCGCCGATCGAGAGCTCGGCGATGTCGCGGTCGCGGAGGATCTCCTCGCCGGACGCCGCGACGCGCAGCTCCGGGGTCTCCTCCTCGTCGCCGTCGCTGCTCGAGCCCGGCGGTGGCTCGGTCAGCGCGGCCATCGTGGAGATGCGCGGCTTGGGCTGGGCAGGGCGACCCATCCGCTGGTCGCGCGGGTCGGCGGAGAACCACGCGGCGAAGGCGTGGTCGTAGCGCACGACGTCGTCGGGGTCGGCGCACAGCGTCAGCCGGCCCGCCCAGTACGTGGACACCTCGCTGGTGAGGTCGGAGAGCCGCAGCGCCTGCAGGTAGGCCGCCACGCGGTCGGTGGTCACCGGCACGCCCGCGTTGCGGACGAGGCGGGTGAAGGCGACGAAGTCCTGGAGGACGGCGTCGTCGTCGTCGGGAACGGCGGTGGCGGTGCCGCCGCCGAGCGACTCGACGACGCCCCCGGCGAGCACGGCCCCGGCGTGCTGGCGGGGCGCCGGCGCGTCGCTGCTCCCACCCCGATCACCGGTGCTCATTCCCCGTCGCTCCGCTCGCCCTCGATGCTCATGACGCGAGCAGCGAGTCCAGCGCGTCCCGGGCCCGGTCGGCGTCCTCGCGGTACTTCAGCACGGCCCCGAGCGTCGCGGTGGCCGACTCGAGGTCGAGGTGACGGGCCCCGACGAGCTGCAGCGCCTGCGCCCAGTCGATCGACTCGGCGACGCCGGGCGGCTTGAGCAGGTCGAGCCGCCGCAGCCCCTGCACGGCCTGGGCGACCTGCTCGGCGAGCTCCGCGGGCAGGTCGGGCAGGCGCCGGCGCAGGATCGCGGTCTCGCGCGCGAGGTCCGGGTGCTCGAGCCAGAGGTAGAGGCAGCGGCGCTTGAGGGCGTCGTGCACCTCGCGGGTGCGGTTCGAGGTGAGGACGACCAGCGGGGGCGTGGCGGCCCGCACCACGCCGATCTCCGGGATCGTCACGGAGTTCTCGGCGAGGACCTCGAGCAGGAAGGCCTCGAACTCGTCGTCGGCGCGGTCGACCTCGTCGACCAGCAGCACGCACGGCGCGTCCTGCAGCGCCTGCAGGACGGGCCGCGCGAGCAGGAAGCGCCGGTCGTAGAGGGAGGCCTCGACGGCGTCGACGTCGAGGTCGGTGTGCGAGGCGCTCGCCGAGGCCTCGAGGGCGCGCAGGTGCAGCAGCTGGCGGGGGAAGTCCCAGTCGTAGAGCGCCTGCGAGGCGTCGATGCCCTCGTGGCACTGCAGCCGCACGAGGGGGAGCGACAGCGCCTCGGACAGCGCCTGCGCCAGCGCCGTCTTGCCCGTTCCGGGCTCGCCCTCGCAGAACAGCGGGCGGCCCATGCGCAGCGCCAGGAACGCCGCCGACGCGAGGCCCGCGTCGGCGAGGTAACCGGTGCCGTCGAGGGCGCTCGCCAGGTCGTCCGGGCTGGAAGGTGCGGTGCTCGCGGTCACCCGTCCAGCATCCCGCAGCCCGGTACCGGCAGCCACCGGACGGTCGGGCAGGGTGGCTCCCCACCTGGGCGTTCTCAGATCCGCTGCTCTGAACGGTCGTGCGCAACGCGTGAGGCCCCGCACAGGCGGGGACGGCGACACACCGGCGCAACACGCTGTTCACGGTGATCGTCTTGGGCGTGGAGCTGCGGGAGTTCCGCCCTGACGGTCACGAAACCGTGTCGTACCGGTGACGGTGGTCGCACGACGGCCGGGTTGAAAGACGAACTGTGCTCCGTACCGTCCGACAGCGGCCCTCCCGAGCACCCGACCGGTGCGGAGGGCCGGACACCCCGGGAGCGCCGCGCCGACGCTCGTCCAGCGTTCCCGGGTGACCTGCCCCGAAACGAAAGTGGCGGACCGGACGAGCGCGAGGACGTGAGACCCGGGTGCCCCCGAAGCACCACGGGCGGTGAGGCCGCGTGGAACCGGCCGTCGACCCGCTCGCGAGGTCCCGCCCGCGAGGCGCGGTACGGAGAGAGGTCATGGCTCGGAACACCGATGTGTCGCTGTCGCGCGCCCTGGGACGGCGGGCCGCCCAGGTCGTGCTGCTCGGCGCGATGGCGGCGACCCCGCTGGCGCTGACGACGGGCCTCGCGTCCGCGGACACCAACTGGGACGAGCTCGCCCAGTGCGAGAGCAGCGGCAACTGGAACACCAACACCGGCAACGGCTTCGGCGGCGGGCTGCAGTTCACCGACTCCACGTGGCACGCCTTCGGCGGCTCGGGCCAGCCCGAGGACGCCAGCCGCGAGGAGCAGATCCAGGTCGCGGAGCGCGTCAAGGCCGAGCAGGGCATGAGCGCCTGGCCGAGCTGCTCGCAGCAGACGGGCAACACCGACGACTCCCCGAACACGGGGTCCGACTCGGGTTCGTCGTCGTCGTCGTCCTCGTCGTCGTCCTCGAGTTCCGCGAGCGGCACCGAGAGCGTCACGAGCACCCCGGCGCAGCAGGCCCCGGCCGGCGGCGCCTACACCGTCGCCAGCGGCGACACGCTGAGCGGCATCGCGTCCGCCCACGGCACCACCGCGGGCGCCCTGGCCTCGGCCAACGGGATCGCGAACCCCGACGCGATCTCCGTGGGGCAGCAGCTGAAGCTCGGCTGACCCGTGTGAGCGGACTCCGGGGCCACAGCCCCGGGGTCCGCTCACCTCAGGGGCAGTTGACCCATTCCTCGGTGCCGTCGGTGAACTCCTGGCGCTTCCACACCGGCAGCTCGCGCTTCACGGCGTCGACGAGCTCGCTGCAGGCGTCGAACGCCTCGCGGCGGTGCTCGCCGGCCACGGCGCAGGCCAGGGCGACGTCGCCGATGCCCAGCGGGCCGACGCGGTGGGTCACGGCGATCGCGCGGACGCCGGCGAACTGCCCCGCGACCTCGGCGGCGACCTTCTCCACCACCGTCGCGGCCGTCGGGTGGCCCTCGTAGTCCAGCGCGGTCACCCCGCGGCCGTGGTCGTGGTCGCGCACGACGCCGGCGAACGTCACCACCGCACCGGCGGCCGGGTCGTCCACCAGGGCGGCGTGCTCGGCGACGTCCAGCGGCTCCTCGGTCACGGTGGCGCGCAGCACCCGTGCGGTCATGCGTGGTCCCCTCCCAGGATCTGGTCCACGGCGTGGGCCAGGACCGGCTCGAGCACGGCCAGGCCGTCGCGGACGCCGCCCGGCGAGCCGGGCAGGTTCACCACCAGGGTGCGCCGGGCGACGCCCGCCACGCCACGTGAGAGCACCGACGTCGGGACCTTGTCCGCGCCCGCGCGCCGCACGGCGTCGGCGAGGCCGGGCACCTCGTAGTCGATGACCGAGCGCGTCGCCTCGGGCGTCGCGTCGGTGGGCGCGATGCCCGTGCCGCCGGTGGTCACCACGACGTGCGCGCCGTCGGCGACGGCCTCGCGCAGCGCCGCGGCCACCGGCTCGCCGTCGGGCACGACCACCGGATCCGGCGTCGTGAAGCCCAGCCCGCGCAGCCACTCGACGATGATCGGGCCGCCCCGGTCGGTGTAGACGCCCGACGAGGCGCGGTTGGAGGCCGTCACGACCCGCGCGCGACGGGTGGGATCAGCGGCCGTCGGGTCGGGTCCAGACACCGGAGCGGCCTCCTTCCTTGCGCTCGAGGCGCACGGCGTCCAGCGTCGCCGCCGGGTCGAGCGCCTTGATCATGTCGTGCAGCGTCAGCCCGGCCACCGCCACGGCGGTCAGGGCCTCCATCTCCACCCCGGTGCGGTCGGCGCTGCGCGCCGTGGCCGTGATGGCGACGTGGTCGTCGCCCACCTCGAGGTCCACCGTCACGCCGGCCAGCGGGATCGGGTGGCACAGCGGCACGAGGTCGGGCGTGCGCTTCGCCCCCATGATGCCCGCGACCCGCGCGACGCCCAGCGCGTCGCCCTTGGGGACGGTGTCGTCGCGCAGCGCCGCGGTGACCTCGGACGTCGTGCGTACGACACCGGTCGCCGTCGCCGTGCGGCGCGTGACCTCCTTGTCGCCGACGTCGACCATCCGCGCGGCGCCGGTGGCGTCGACGTGGGTCAGACCGGACTGCTCACTCATCCGCGCCCTCCGCCGCCTTCGCCGTCTCCGCCCCCAGGGCCAGGGCGTCGCCGACGGAGACGCCGCGCTCGTCGCCGGGGTGCTGCTCGGCCACCTTGCGCACCGCGCCCGCGACGGCCGTGGCGACGGTCGCGTCGAACACGCTGGGCACGATGAACAGCGGGTTGGGCTCGGCGACGACGTCGGCGATCGCCGCCGCGGCGGCGAGCAGCATGTCGTCGGAGATGCCGCGGGCGTGCGCGTCGAGCAGCCCCCGGAAGATGCCGGGGAAGGCGAGCACGTTGTTGATCTGGTTCGGGTAGTCGGACCGCCCGGTGGCCACGACCGCGGCGTGGCGCTGGGCGACCGCCGGGTCGATCTCCGGGTCCGGGTTGGCCAGCGCGAACACGACGGCCTTCTCGGCCATGCCGGCGACGTCGTCCTCGGTGAGGAGGTCGGGCGCCGAGACGCCGATGAAGACGTCGACGCCGGGCATCGCGTCGTGCAGGTCGCCGGTGCGGTTCTCGTGGTTGGTCTGCTCGGCCACCCAGTGCAGGCTCGGGTGCAGGCCCGGCCGGTCGGGGTGGATGATCCCGTCGACGTCGACCGCGAGCAGGTCCGCGGGGGCGAGCGGCAGCAGCAGGCGGATGATCGCCGAGCCCGCCGCGCCCACGCCGCACACGACGATCCGGCAGTCGTTCATCTCCTTGCCGACCACCCGCAGCGCGTTGCGCAGCGCGCCGAGCACGACGACGGCGGTGCCGTGCTGGTCGTCGTGGAAGACGGGGATGTCGAGCAGCTCGCGCAGCCGCTCCTCGATCTCGAAGCAGCGCGGCGCGGCGATGTCCTCGAGGTTGATCCCGCCGTACACCGGGGCCAGCGCCCGCACGATCGAGATGATCTCCTCGGTGTCCTGGGTGTCGAGGCACACCGGCCAGGCGTCGACGCCGGCGAAGCGCTTGAACAGCGCCGCCTTGCCCTCCATCACCGGCATCGCGGCGGCCGCGCCGAGGTTGCCCAGCCCGAGCACCGCCGAGCCGTCGGTGACGACCGCGACCGTGTTGCGCTTGATCGTCAGGCTGCGGGCGTCCTCGGGGCGGCGCGCGATCGCCTGGCAGACGCGGGCGACGCCGGGCGTGTACGCGCGGGAGAGGTCCTCGCGGGTCCGCAGGCCGACCTTCGCGTTGACCTCGATCTTCCCGCCGAGGTGCACGAGGAACGTGCGGTCGGAGACGTTGCGCACCCGGACGCCGTCGAGGGCGTCGAGCGCGTCGGTGATCTCGTGGGTGTGGTCCTCGGAGAGGGCGTTGCAGCTGATGTCGACGATGATCGAGTCGGTCCGCGACTCGACGACGTCGAACGCCGTCATCACCCCACCGACGCGGCCGACGGCCACCGCGAGGTCGCCCGCGGCGGTCGCGCTCGCCGGCGCCTCCACGCGGGCCGTGATGGCGTAACCCGGTCCGGGAACGGTCACCGTGCTGTCTCCCTCCAACGCTGCAGGTCCGCGGGGGTGTCGAGGTCGTCGTCCACCGCGACGTCACCGATCTCCACGGCCACCACGTCGTCCCGGCCGCGCAGGAAGCCCCGCGCCCCCGCGTCGCCCGTGGCCGCCGCACGCACAGCCTTCCAGTGGTCGCGCCCCACCAGCACGGGGTGCCCGGTGCGGCCGCCCACCGCGCCGCGGGCCAGGGCGTCCGGACGGGCACGCTCGGCCACGCGGGCGAGCGCCTCCGGGCCGATGCCCGGGGTGTCGACGAGCGCGACCAGCACGGCGACGGCGTCGCTCCCCGCCAGCGCGTCGAGACCGGCCCGCAGCGACGCCGCCTGGCCCTCGGTGTCCCACCCCGGGGCGGGCACCCAGGAGGTGCCGGGCTCGAGCAGGTCGGCGGTGCCGGGAAGACCCGCGCCCAGCACCACGACGACGGGGTCGAGACCCGCCCCGCGCAGCGCCCGGACGCCCCGGCGCACCAGCGGCTCGCCGTCGAGCTCCACGGCGGCCTTGGGCCCGCCCATGCGCCGCCCGCCGCCGGCGGCGAGCAGAAGGCCGGCGACGGCGCGCGTGGTGGTCAGCGGTTGATCTCGGTGACCGGGTGCTCGTAGCCGAGCTGGTCGGCCGGGAGCGGGAACTCGGTGTCCCCGAACGGCGAGGGCGACCCCTGCGTCGGGGCCATCAGCTCGGTGACCGGGTGCTCGCCGGGCTGCAGCTCCGGCCACCACGGGTCCTGGCGGGGCTGCGTCTCCGCCGACTCCCCGTGGGTCTCCTCGTGGTCGGCCATCCCTGGGCTCCTCCCGCGTCGGCGTGCTCCCGCCCGGTCGGCGGGGCTCCAGTCTGCCGCACCTCGGGGGTGCCCGCGCTGCTCGGAGGGTCGAGCTCCGCTGCGCTGCGTCTCCGGCCCCGACTACCGTAGGGGGCACGATGTCCGGCCGGACCCTGCTCGACCACCTGCGCGCCCAGGACGACGAGACCCTGGGCGCGCTGTTGCGCGCGCGCCCGGACCTCGCGCTGCCCGCCCCCGCCGACACCGGCGTCGTGGCCACCCGCGCCGGCGTCCGCATGTCCGTGGGCCGCGCGTGCGAAGACCTCGACGCCTTCACCCTGCAGGTCACCGACGCCCTGCTCGTGCTGCGCGCCGACGAGGCGCCCGCGGCCGCCGGGGACGTCCTCGCGCTGCTCGGCCCCGACCGCGCGGAGGCCGGCCGCGCCGCGCTCGCCGAGCTGGAGCGCCGCGCGCTGGCCTGGCCCGACGGCTCGACGGTGGCGACCGTGCTCCCCCGCGCCGACCCGTCGGTCACCACCGGCCTGCGCGCGGTGCCCGCGCTGCGCGACGTGTCGGTGCGCTACCCCGGCGGCCTCGGACGGCCCGCCCCGGAGTTCTCCGCGATCGCGACGGCCGACGACCCCGCGACGATCGTCGACGCCCTGCCCGAGGACGAGCGCGGCGTCGTCGAGGCGCTCTCGGCGGACGGGCCGATCGGGCGCAGCCGCGCCCAGGACACCGACGACGGTCCGGTGGGGCGCCTGCTCGCCGCGGGCCTGCTGCACCGCGTCGACCACGAGACCGTCGAGCTCGCCCGCGAGGCCGCGCTCGCCGTGCGCGGCGACCGTCCGCTGGGCGACGTCGAGGTCACCGACCCGATGCCGCCGCCCCGCCACCACGCCGCCGGGGACGTCGACGCCACCGCCGCGGGCGAGGTCCTCGAGCTGGTGCGGCACGCGGAGGCCGTGCTCACCGCGTGGTCGGACCACCCGCCGGCCGTGCTGCGCTCGGGCGGGCTCGGGGTGCGCGACCTGCGCCGCGTCGCGCGCGACCTCGGGATCACCGAGCAGGACGCGGCGCTGCTGGTCGAGGTGCTCGCCGGGGCCGGCCTGGTCGCGGTGTCCGAGGGCCCGGAGAACGGACGTGGGGCCGCGGCCTGGACGCCCACCGTCACCGTCGACCGCTGGCTCGCCTCCGGACCCGACGTCCGGTGGGTGGTGCTGGCCCGGGGCTGGCTCGACACGCCGCGGGCGCCGTCGCTGGTCGGCGCTCGGGACATCGGCGACAAGCTCATCGGGCCGCTGTCCGACGAGGCCCGCCGGCCGTGGGCGCCGGCGCTGCGCCGTCGGGTGCTCGAGCGGCTGGCCGAGTTCGCCGACGGCGACGGCCCCCGCAGCGCCGACGACCTCGTCGCCTCGCTGGCCTGGCGGGCGCCGCGCCGGGGCGGGCGGCAGCGCGACGAGATGATCCGGACGGTGCTGCGCGAGGCCACGACGGTCGGCCTGGTGGCCCACGACGCCCTGACCTCGGCGGCACGCGAGCTGCTCGCCGTCGCGCGGGGACCGGGCGACGACCCGGACGGCGCGGCCGCCGCCGCCCTGCGGCGCGCCCTGCCCGACCCGGTCGACCACGTGCTGCTGCAGGCCGACCTCACCGCCATCGCGCCCGGGCGCCTCGAGCCCGAGCTCGCCGCCGCGCTCGACCGCGTCGCCGACGTCGAGTCCGCGGGCAGCGCCACCGTCTACCGGATCACCGAGGCCACCGTGCGCCGCGCGCTCGACCTCGGGCAGACCGCCGGCGACCTCCACCAGCTCTTCGCGACCCGGTCGGCCACCCCGGTGCCCCAGGGCCTGACCTACCTCGTCGACGACGTCGCCCGCCGCCACGGCCGTCTGCGCGGCGGGGCGGCCGCGTCGTTCCTGCGCTCGGACGACGAGGCGCTCATCGCCGAGGTGCTCGCCCACCCCGAGGCCGAGCGCCTGGAGATGCGCCGCATCGCGCCGACCGTGCTCGTCAGCCAGCAGCCGCTGGTCGAGGTGCTCGAGGGCCTGCGTGCCGCCGGGCTGTCACCGGTGGCCGAGGACGACGTCGGCGGCGTGCTGGACCTGCGCCCCCGCGGCCGGCGGACGCCGGCCCGCCGCCCCGAGCGGGCGATCGGCACCACGCCGTCGCTCTCCGGGGACCAGGTGGCGGCCCTCGTCGCCCAGCTCCGCGCCGGCGACCGGGCCGCCACCGCCGCCCGCGGGCGCACCACCGGCGCGGGCTCCACGCGCACGGCGGCGTCGGCGACCGTCGCCGTCCTGGCCGAGGCCGCCCGCACCGGGCGCAGCGTGTGGATCGGCTACGTCGACGCCCACGGCACGGCGTCCCAGCGCGTCGTGCGCCCCCTGCGCGTCGGCGGCGGGGTGCTGGAAGGCCTGGAGGACACGGGGGAGGACGACGGCGAGACCAACGGCACCACGGTCGGCGCGGCCCCGCTCTCCTTCGCGCTGCACCGCATCACCTCGGTCAGCGTCCTCGCGGACCGCTGACCCCCGCCCCCTTCGCCCGTTCGGTTGCTGACGTACGTCCGTCCGCGCCGCACCCCGAGAAACGAACGGCGCCCTCGCTGCTTCGGAAGCAGCGAGGGCGCCGTTCGTTCGTCGGGGCGGGGTCAGGCGCGGGCGCCGACGGCCCAGACCTGCATGGCGTGCTCGACGAGGGCGATGAGGGCCTGCTTGGTCGACTCCCGGTCGCGGGCGTCGACGGTCAGGATCGGCACCGACGGGTCGATGGCCAGCGCCTCGCGCACGTCCTCGAGCTCGTGGCGCAGGACGCCGTCGAAGCAGTTCACGCCCAGGACGTAGGGCAGGCGCCGGTCCTCGAAGAAGTCGACCGCGGCGAAGCAGTCGGCGAGGCGGCGGGTGTCGGCCAGGACGACGGCGCCGATCGCGCCGCGCACCAGGTCGTCCCACATGAACCAGAAGCGGTCCTGCCCCGGGGTGCCGAACAGGTAGAGGATCAGGTCGGAGTCCAGCGACACGCGACCGAAGTCCATCGCCACGGTGGTGGTGCGCTTGTTGGGCACCGCCGAGAGGTCGTCGACGCCGGAGCTGGCGTCGGTCATCACGGCCTCGGTGGTCAGGGGGTCGATCTCCGAGACCGACCCCACGAACGTCGTCTTGCCGACGCCGAACCCGCCGGCCACCACGATCTTCGCGGAGGTGGTCGTCGGGGCGGGCTCGGCCACGACCGCTGCGTCAGAGCCGTCGAAGTCCACTCAACACCCTTTCCATCAACGCCATGTCCGGGACGTCGCCCGAGGTCGAGGCGGTCTCGTGCACCACCACGGTGCCCTGGGAGGCCATGTCACCGATGAGGACGCGGGCGACGCCGAGCGGGATCGACATCATCGCGGCCACCTCGGCGACCGACCGGGGCTCGCGGCACAGCTCCGCGACCGCACGGTGCTCGTACTGCGGGATGCGCGACGGGTCGCGGCCCGCCGTGCCGACCGAGACCAGGGTCTCGATCGCGAGGTCGTACACCGGCCGGGTGCGACCGCCGGTCCAGGCGTACGGGCGCACGATCGCGACGTCCTCGGCGCGCTCGGCGGGTGGCTCGGGCTCGGGGAGCTCGTGGCGCGGCGGCCCCGGCCGCGGCGTGCCGTAGGGGGCGGTCTGCGGCTCCCCCGGCTGCCAGGCGTGCGCACCGTCGGCGCCGTCCCCGTCGCCGTAGAGGTAACCGTTCGGGGCGACGATGCCGCCGGTCTCGAGACCGGCGTCCGACGGCTCGCCGGAGCCGTCGGCGGCGGCACCGGCGTCGGCGGGCTCCTCCTCGCGACGCCGCCGGAAGAGCCCGCGGCGGCCCTTCGGCCGCGCCGGCCCGCTGATCCCGTTGAGGACGTCGGCGAAGGACTCGCCGGGCTCGTCGCTCACCGGTCGTCACCCCCTCGCGCGGTCATCGCACCGCCGACCCCTGGAGCTCGGCGCGGAGCTCGGGGGTCAGCAGCTGCCCGACCCGGTCGACCAGCAGCGTCATCTCGTACCCCACCAGCCCGATGTCGCAGTTGGGCGCGGCCAGGGTCGCCAGGCACGAGCCGTCGCTGATGGACATCAGCAGGACGATGCCCCGCTCCATCTCCACGACGGTCTGCACGACGTCGCCGGCCTCGAAGCAGCGCGCCGCACCCTGGGTGAGGCTCACGAGCCCCGACGCCACGGCGGCCAGCTGGTCGGCACGGTCGCGCGGCAGGCGGTTCGACGCGGTGAGCAGCAGGCCGTCGGCGGACACCACCACGGCGTGCGCCACCCCGGGCACGCGCTCGGCGAAGTTCGAGACCAACCAGCCGAACCGGCTCGGCTGCGACTGGACTTCGGTCACTGGTCCTCCTCTTCCCCCGGACGGTCGCCGTGCGGCGGCTCGCCCATGGTCTCGCCGGGACGGGGCCGGCGGGTCGACCGCCCGTCGCTCACACCCTGCTGATAGCTCGCGAGGCGTCCGCGGATCGCCTCGGCACTGCGCCGCGGGCCCCCGGCCGGCACGCCCTCACCGGGCCCGCCCGGAGCGCCGGCCGACCCGGACCGGGCCGCGCCGGGCACGAGCTGCGCCCGGGGACGGCGCTTGGGCAGCCCCGCCTCCGTGGTGCCGCCCGGGCTGACCCCGGCGTCGAGGGCGTCCGCCGTCGCGGCGGCCGCCCGCCAGCCCTCGTCGCCCGACGTCGAGGCCCACTCGGCCTCGTCCGGACCGGCCGCGGGGGGCGCCTCGCGGAACCAGGCGGACGCGACCTCGTCGTAGATCGGCGTCCGCTCGCGTCGTGGTGCGCCCGGCCGTGACGGCAGGCGCTCGGGCATCGCGCGGCCGGGGAGGCCGCCCGGGCCGTGTCCGTTGCCGTTGCCGTTGCCGTTCGTGCCGGGGCCGGGGCCGGGCGGGACCGGGTCGAACAGGCGCTCGCCCGTCTCGCCGGGCGGGGCGGCCGGGGCCCCGAAGGCCGGCGGGCCCTGCCGTGTCGGCAGCCCGCCGGGCGGGCCCTGCGAGCGCTGCCGCTGCGGGAGCCCCGGACCGGCCGAGGCCGCCGGGTCGGGCGCGACGTCGGGCGCACCCGGGGTCTCCGGCGCGTCGGGCTGCGCCGTCCCGGCCACCCCGGCCACCTCGGCCGGCTGCTCCTCGGGCGTCTCCGGTGCGGAGGCCCCGGGGCCCGTGCGGCGGGGCCGCAGCCGCGGCGCCGTGCCCGGCGAGAACGGCGCGGCGCCCGGGCTGAGCCGTCGGCCGGGACGCAGCCCACGACCCTCCGGCGCCTCGTCGCCCGTCTCGTGAGCCGCCGCGTCGTCCTGCTCGGGGGGCTCGACCGGCGCCACCTCGGCCGCGGGGGTCTCCTCGGCCGCCGGGGCCTCCGCGTCCGCGGGGGCCTCCTCGGCCGCGGGGGCCTCGGGGGTCGCCGCCGGCTCCTCGTCGGCCGCGGGGACGCCCGACGCCGGGCGTGCCTGGGGCCGCAGCACGCGCGGCCGCAGCGGGAGCGTCCCGCGCCGGGTCGGCAGCGGTGCCGCGTCCCCGTCGGACGGGGCGGCGTCGGGGGTGCCCCCGCTCTCCGGCGTCTCGGCGACGTCCGGCGTGACCGCCTCGGGGGTCTGGTCGACGATCTCCTCGACCTGCTCGGCCTCGTCCGGTGCGTCGGGCACGGGCGGCGGCACGACGGGCGCGCCGTTCCACATCGGCGGGCCGGCGGCGGGCTGCTGCGGCCGCCCCTCCGGTCCACCGGGCGGCGGACCGGCCGGGCCGGCGGGCCCCGGTCCGCGCCACCCCGGGGGCGGGCCCCCCGGACGCGCCCCGGGCGGCGGACCCCAGACGGGG
Organism: Actinomycetospora chlora; assembly: GCF_039542135.1. NCBI lineage: Bacteria > Bacillati > Actinomycetota > Actinomycetes > Pseudonocardiales > Pseudonocardiaceae > Actinomycetospora > Actinomycetospora chlora. Next base: position 26,946 of record NZ_BAABHO010000042.1, on the reverse strand, counting down.
CCACCGTGGCCGCCGGGGCGTTCCGGCCCACTCGGGCCGCCGGGCCCGCCCGGACCCCCGCTGCCGCCGGGCTGCCCCGGACGGCCGGGCAGCGGTGGCCCTCCCGGCACCGGCCCCTGCGGACGACCCTGCGGGCCACCGGGGGCGAAGCCGTGCCGCGCGGGCGGGGCCTCGTCCCGCTGTTCCCGGGGGGCGGCCTCGTCGGGCTCGGCGTCGCCCTCGGTGCCCGCCGCGTCGGCGGGCTCGCGCTCCGCGCCGTCCTCGGGTCCGTCCTCGGGCCGGCGGCTGCGCCGGCGGGCCGCGGCCGCGCCGATGAGCGCCGCGGCACCGGCGGCGACCCCGCCGCCGATCAGCCCGTGGCGGCCGTGCTCCTGTTCCTGCTCGTCAGCGGGCTCAGCGGGCTCGGCGGCCTCGGGGGCCTCGGCGACGTCCGGGGACGCGGCCTCGCGCTCCTCGACCGGCGCCGGGCCCGCCGCCGCCGGCTCGGCCGCCGACTGCTCGACGGCGCTCTCCGGGGCCTCCGCCGGCTCGGCGAGCTCGGCGGACCCCGCCGCCGGGCTCTCCCCCGCCGGCCCGGGCCGCTCGGGCCCGCCGGGACCGGTCGGGCCCTCCGGTCGCCGCAGCCCCGGGCCGCCGGGACCACGACGGATCGCGCCGCCGGGACCGGCCGCGCCGGGGCGCTCGCCCGGCTCGCCGGGTCCGGAGTGACCGTTGGTGCCGGGGGCGCCGGTCGGCGTGCCGCGCCGCGGGAGCGAGGGACCGGCCGGCCGGCCCTCACCGTCGCCGCCGCGCTCCGGGTCGAAGAACGCCCCGGGTGCGCCGGCCGTGCGCCGGCTGCGCTGCGGCAGGGCCGCCGCGCCGTTCGCCGCGCCGTGGGGGGCGCCGTTGCGCGCCTGCTCGGGGACGCCGTGACCGGCGCCGTTGCCCCGCGGACCGGACTCGCGGGTCCCCGCGCCGAGGGCAGCCGGCGACGCCGGGCCCGCCGGGCCGTCGGCGCTGCCGGCGAGCACCGCCGACGCCGGGATGCGGGCGCCGGCGGCCACGCCGCCCTCGTCGCGGTTGCGCAGCTCGACGACGATGTGGTGCCGCGTCGCCAGGCGGCCGACCACGAACAGGCCCATGCGCCGGGAGGCGGACACGTCCACCGTGGGCGGCGAGTCGAGCCGCACGTTGGCCTCGTGCAGGTCCTCCTCGCTCATGCCCACACCGGAGTCGAGGATCTCGACGAGCACCGACCCGTCGCCGTTCTGCGTCGCCCGGATCTGCACGCGGGTGTCCGGCGCCGAGAACGTGGTGGCGTTCTCCAGCAGCTCGGCGACGAGGTGCACGACGTCGCTGGCGGTGCGGCCCAGCAGCTGTGCCTGCGGCGGCGGCGCGAGGTCGATCCGCTGGTACTGCTCGACCTCCGACGCCGCGGCGCGCAACACGTCGGCCAGCGGCACCGGGCGGCTGCCGCGGCGGGACAGGTCGGTGCCCGAGAGCACGAGGAGGTTCTCGGAGTTGCGCCGCATGCGCGTCGCGAGGTGGTCGAGCTGGAAGAGGTTGGAGAGCGCCTCCGGGTCCTCTTCGGAGTTCTCCAGCTGCTCGATGAGGCGCAGCTGGCGCTCGACCAGCGCCTGGGACCGCCGCGACAGGTTGACGAAGATCGAGTTGAACGCCGAGCGCAGGCCCGCCTGCTCGGCGGCCAGGCGCACCGCCTGCTCGTGCACCTGGTCGAACGCGCGGGCGACCTGGCCGATCTCCTCGCGGGTGTTGATCGGCGTCGGGACGATCGTCGTGTCCGGCGTCTCGCCCTCGCGCAGGCTGCGCACGGCCTGCGGCAGGCGCCGCTCGGCGACGTCGAGCGCGGTGCGGCGCAGCAGCCGCAGCGGGCGCAGGAGCGAGCGGGTGACGAAGAAGACCACCGCGGCGCCGGCCATCAGCGCGAGCAGCAGGATCACCGACGCGATGCCGGCCCCGCTGCGCGCCGACGCCTGCAGCGCGCCGGCCCGCTCCTGCAGCTGGGTGCGCAGCTGCGCGGCGGTGGCGGCGTCGCGGTCCTCGACGGCCGCGGACGCGCGCTCCCAGTCCGGGCCCGAGACCTGCAGCGGGAGACCCGCGGCGCCGCGCCCGAGCACCACCTGGGCGAGCAGGTCGCGCTGGTCGACGTCGGGCCCGACGACGGCGTCGGCGAGGCCGGCGTTGTCGGTGCCGATCGCCGAGCGGAAGTCGTCCACGGCGATGGAGCGGCGCAGCGTGGCGTTGCGCGCCTGGTCGATCGAGGGGGCGTCGATGCGGCCGGCGGCGATGCCGGCGGCCACGACGGCCTGGACGTAGGCGTCCTCCTCGCGCACCACCGCGAGGGAGTAGAGCCCCGCCGACAGGCCGGCGACGCTCGGGTCGGCCGCCTCGCGGGACAGCGAGCGGTCGAAGACCTCCAGGGCGTCGATCGACTCGGTGTAGCGCGCGATCGCGCCGGCGGCGTCGACCCGGGCGTTGAGGACGTCGTCGCGGATGCGGTCGAGCTGGGTGAGCTCGGCGTTGGCCTGGTCGAACGCCAGGCGGGTCTGCTCGTCGAGCGAGTCGGCGCCGCCGTCGGCCTGCCGCAGCTCGGTGACGGCCCGGTTGGTGACCTCGACGCGCTGGTCGACCGGCGCGGACCCGCCGGCGCGGTTGGCCGCGACGAACACGGCGGCCGCGGAGCGCTCGGACGCGAGCTCGCCGAGCAGGCGCGACGTGCGGTCCTCGAGCGAGACCGCCTGCTGGACGCCGTCGTAGGACGCGGCCTCCTCGGTCTGCTCGACGATGCGCAGCACGCCGAGCGTGAGCACGAAGATCGTCGGGACCAGCAGGACGGCCGTGAGCTTGACCGGCAGGCTCCAGTTGCGCAGCGCCAGGCGCTCGGTCCAGTCGGCCCCGTGGTCGCTGCCGCCGGGACGGACGCCCCGGTCCTCGCCGTACCGCACCGGCGTGCGCTCGGGTGCCCGTTCGGGTCCTCGCTCGGATGTGGTCACGGGGAGGTCCTCCCGGTTCCGCCGGTCGGTCGGACGGCGTCCGGCGACCCCACGCGCCGAACGCGTCCCTGGTCCACGCTGGGTGACCAGGGATGGGCTAGGGTCGGCTCAGACCGGACAGCGCGGTGGCACACGGGTGACACCGCGCGTCCGTGTGGTGACACGGCGGCACGATGGACGAGGTGCGAGGCGGGCAGGCGCATCAGGGTGGTCAGGCGTCCGTAGCGGTCGGCACGACGGGCGCGGACGGCAGGACCGCGCGCACACGTCGCTGCGGGGCGGGCACCGACGCCTACGCGCCGTGAGCCCATCGGGTTCGGTCGGTCACTCCTCGAGGGCGGGGTCGACCGCGGGGTGGGTCGGGCAGGGTCACTGTATCCGTCGCACCCGACGGAATGAGCGGGACCGTCGGAGCGCTCCCCGAGCGGTGTCCCTGCTCCGCCCGACGGACTGTCGGTCCCCCGGAGGACAATGGGTGGGACCACCCGTCGATGCGCCCGGAGGTCGAGAGGTTGAGCCAGCCCGGCAACGGACCGCTCATCGTCCAGTCCGACAAGACCCTGCTGCTCGAGGTCGACCACGAGGCCGCCCCCGCCGCTCGTCAGGCGATCGCGCCGTTCGCCGAGCTCGAGCGCGCTCCCGAGCACGTCCACACCTACCGCGTGACGCCGCTCGCGCTGTGGAACGCGCGCGCCGCGGGCCACGACGCCGAGCAGGTCGTCGACGCGCTCGTGCAGTACAGCCGCTACGCGGTGCCCCAGGCCCTGCTCGTCGACGTCGTCGACACCATGGGCCGCTACGGGCGGCTGCAGCTCACCAACTCCCCCGTCCACGGCCTGGTCATGCTGTCGAACGACCGCGCCGTGCTCGAGGAGGTCCTGCGCAACAAGAAGATCACCCCGATGCTCGGCGAGCGCATCGACGACGACACCGTCGCGGTGCACCCCTCGGAGCGCGGGCGTCTCAAGCAGGCCCTGCTCAAGGTCGGCTGGCCGGCCGAGGACCTCGCGGGCTACGTCGACGGCGAGGCGCACCCCATCGAGCTCGACCAGAGCGACTGGGAGCTGCGCGACTACCAGGCCGACGCCGTCGAAGGGTTCTGGCACGGCGGATCCGGCGTCGTCGTGCTGCCCTGCGGGGCCGGCAAGACGCTCGTCGGCGCCGCGGCGATGGCGAAGGCCGGCGCCACGACGCTGATCCTCGTCACCAACACCGTCGCCGGGCGGCAGTGGAAGCGCGAGCTCATCGCCCGCACGTCGCTCACCGAGGAGGAGATCGGCGAGTACTCCGGCGAGCGCAAGGAGATCCGCCCGGTCACCATCGCCACCTACCAGGTGATAACGCGCAAGACCAAGGGCGAGTACCGCGCGCTGGAGCTCTTCGACTCCCGCGACTGGGGCCTGATCATCTACGACGAGGTGCACCTGCTGCCCGCGCCGGTGTTCCGCATGACGTCGGACCTGCAGTCCCGCCGCCGCCTCGGCCTCACCGCGACGCTCGTGCGCGAGGACGGCCGCGAGGGCGACGTCTTCTCCCTCATCGGCCCCAAGCGCTACGACGCCCCGTGGCGCGACATCGAGGCCCAGGGCTGGGTGGCGCCCGCGGACTGCGTCGAGGTCCGCGTCACGATGACCGACAACGAGCGGATCATCTACGCCACCGCGGAGGCCGAGGAGCGCTACCGGCTCTGCGCCTGCGCGCGCACCAAGATCCCGGTGGTCAAGAGCATCCTCGCCCGCCACGAGGGCGAGCCCGCGCTGGTCATCGGCGCCTACCTCGACCAGCTCGACGAGCTGGGCGTGGCCCTCGACGCCCCGGTGATCCAGGGCTCGACCAAGAACAAGGAGCGCGAGGTGCTGTTCGACCGGTTCCGCCGGGGGGAGATCCCGGTGCTGGTCGTGTCGAAGGTCGCCAACTTCTCCATCGACCTGCCCGAGGCGTCGGTGGCCATCCAGGTGTCGGGGACGTTCGGCTCCCGCCAGGAGGAGGCCCAGCGCCTCGGCCGGCTCCTGCGCCCCAAGGGCGACGGGCGCCAGGCGCACTTCTACTCGGTGGTGGCCCGCGACTCGGTCGACGCCGAGTACGCGGCGCACCGCCAGCGCTTCCTCGCCGAGCAGGGCTACGCCTACCGCATCGTCGACGCCGACGACCTGCTCGGCCCGGTGCTGCCGGACGTCGAGAGCGAGGGCGAGCCGGACAGCGAGCGCCAGGGCCCCGAGTAGGTCGAGCAGGTCAGGCCGGCCGCTCGGTCCAACACACGGCGTGGCCCTCGACGGCGGTGACCCCGTCGTCGCGGGCCACGGCCACGGCCAGCTCGGTGATGGGCTTGTCGGTGCGGGCCGCCGTCACCTCGGCCGACCCGGTGATCACGTCGCCGGGCCGGACCGGGGCGAGGAAGCGCAGGTCGAGCTGGAGGAACACGCTGCCCGGCCCGGGCAGGTCCTCGGCGACGACGGCGTTGAGCACCGCGGTAGTGACGCCGCCCTGCACGACGATGCCGCCGAAGCGCGAGGCGCGGGCGTACTCCTCGTCGTAGTGCAGCGGGTTGCGGTCGCCGGAGATCGCGGTGAAGTGCTCGATGTCGGCGGTGGTCACGCGGCGGGAGCGGGTGGCCCGCGCGCCGACCGTCGGGTGCTGTGTGGTGGTCATGCCACGAGTCTCGGGACCGGCCGGGTGCCGGTCATGGGTGACGACCACCCATCTCCGGCGGGTTCAGCGCGCCAGCACGCCCAGCCGCGCGGCCGCGGCGACGGCGTCGCGCCGTGACGTCGTGCCGAGCTTGGCCAGCACCGCCGACACGTGGTGGTCGACGGTGCGGACCGAGACGACCAGGCGGTCGGCGATCTCGGCGTTGGTCAGGCCGTCGGCGAGCAGGCCGAGGATCTCGGCCTGACGCCCGGTGAGACCCACGGGGTGCGCCCGGGTCGTGGCCTGCGGCCCGCGGGGCACCGTCCGGGCGCCCAGCGCGCGCAGCCGGCGCCGCGCCCACGCGGCGGCCGGGGCCGCGCCGAGGCGGTCGAGCACCTCCAGGGCCTCTGCGGTCGCGGCAAGGTCCCCCGACTCCGCCAGCTCGAGCGCCCGCTCGTAGGGCGCGCCGAGGCGCTCGAACGCGTCGGCCGCGTCCCGCCACCGTCCGCGCAGGCCCGCGGCCCACTCCTCGGGACAGCCCGCGGGGACCGCCACCGGCTCGCCCACCCGGCGCAGCCACCGCGCGATCTCGCCGCGCGGCTGCCCACGTCCCGGGCCCCGGTGCTCGGCGAGCAGGGCGGTGGCGTCCGCGATCGCGCGCCGCGCGACGGCGCCGCCGAGGGACCACCCGTGCTCGAGCCCCGCGAGCGCGGTGGTCGTCGAGGTGAAGCTGCTGCGCGAGCGGGCCGAGCTCGCCCGCGCGGCAGCGAGCAGCGCCGCCGCCCCGTCGTCGCCGCGGCGGACCGCGAGGCGTGCGAGGTCGGGCAGCGCGAACCGGTCGAGCCCGTCGTCGCCCGGTTCCGGGCCGCGCATCGCCGTCAGCCCGGCCTCGGCCGCGTCCCAGTCACCGCGCCGCAGCAGGTCCTGGTAGCGGTACCACTCCCGGTTGAGGTCGAGGGTGCGGTACTCGCGGTCGCGCCCGTAGGCGGCGCCCGCGTCGAGGTAGCGCCCGAGGTCGTCGTACCGGCCGGCGCGCCAGAGGCCGCAGACGGTGTTGAGGTAGCCGATCATGACGCCCTGGTGGTCGGCGGCCCGGCGGGCGAGCGCGATGCCCGCGTCGCAGTCGGCCAGGCCGTCCGGGTCGCCGCGCTGCATCAGCGATCGCCCGCGGAACACGCGGGCGATCCCGTCGAGGTCGTGCCACCCCGACCGGCGGGCCGCCGCGAGCGCCGTGTCGAACAGCGTGATCGCCTCGGCCTCGCGGTCGATGTTCACCAGCAGCGTGCCGAGGAAGACCGTCGCGTAGACGCGGGCCGGGGTGTCGCCCCGCCCCTCGAGCAGGGCGACCGCGCGCTCGCCGGAGGCCAGGGCCGCGTCGATGCGCAGATCGGCCCACTGCAGCACCGAGAGGCTGGCCAGCGCGGTCGCGAGCGCCTCCGGGTCGCCCTGCTCCTCGCGCAGCCGGACCGCGGTCTCCCCGGCGGCGACGCCCGCCCCGGGCCGGTCGGCGTGGTACTGGGTCCACGCGTAGGCCTCGGCGACGCGCGCGTGCTCGGCGGGGTCGAGCAGGTGCGCCCGGGCGAGGGTCTGCTCGTGGTGCCCGGCGCCCTGGCGCGGGGCCCCGGCCCGCACCGCCAGCGCCGCGGCCCGCGGGGCGTGGCGCACGACGGCCACGTCGTCGCCGGCCGCCGCCGCGTGGTGCACGACGCGCGCCGGGTCCGGGCCGTCCTGGGCGAGCAGCGCGGCGAGCACGCGGGCGTTGAGCCGGATCCGCTCGCCCGCGGTCAGCGCGCCCTCGATCGCCCGGCGCGCCAGCTCGTGGCGGAAGGCGAGCGCGTGCTCCCGGATCTCGACGATGCCGTGGCGCTCGGCGTCGCCCACGGCGTCCAGGTCGCCGAGCAGGGCGCGCGCCAGCGGGAGCCCGACGCGCGACGGGACCACGGAGAGCTGCTCGAGGTGGCTCCGCGACACCGGGTCGAGCCGCCCGACGCGGGCCAGCACGGCGTCGACGACGGTCGGCGGGACCGCGCCGTCGGGCGCGGCGAGGACCTCGGAGACGTAGAAGGGGTTGCCCCCGGACATCGCGTAGAGCGTGGCGGTGGTCAGGGTGGTACCGCCCGACCAGAGGGCCACCGCGCTCCGGGACAGCGGCTCGAGCCGCACCCGGTGCACCGCGGGACCCTGCAGCTCGCCGAGGGTGCGGCGCAGGGCGGCCGAGTCCACCTCGCCGTCGCGGTAGGTCAGCACGACGACGGCGGGGAGCCCGGCCACGCGCCGCCCGACCCAGCGCAGGACGTCCAGGGTCGCCTCGTCCGCCCAGTGCACGTCCTCGACGACGAGCACGGTCGGGCGCCCCGGCGTGCTGAGCTCGGCGCCGAGCGCGGAGAGCGCCTCGTCCCGCCCGCGCTCGAGGGCGGCGGCGAGCGGCCCGCCCGGCGCCGCGGCGACGACGTCGTGCAGCGGGCCGAGCGCGCGTGGCGTGAGCAGGTCGTCGCACGCCCCGAGCAGGACGCGGGCCCGGTCGGCCGCGGCCGCGGCGAAGGCGCGCACGAGGGTGGTCTTGCCGATGCCGGCCTCGCCGGACACGAGCACCAGCCCGCCGGTGCCCGCCTCGGCGCCCGCGAGGGCGGCCTCGAGAGCACCGAGCGCGACGTCCCGCTCGAGCAGTCCCCCCGACACGCACCGATGGTCCCGCGACACGCCGGACGGTCGCTACCGTCCGTACTGCCTACCCGTGGCGTCCGACGGGCTCATGACCGGCGAGGGCCACGGCACCGAGGCGGACGAGGTTCCCGAGCTCGTCGCCGACCACGACGATGCCGCGGATCCGGCCGTCGCCGGTGAGCGTCAGGACGTCGATGACCCGCAGGTCGACGGGTCCGCCGGTGGGGGCCACGACGCCCAGCGGCGTCGGCAGCGGGCCGGTGTGGGTGCCGAGCATGCGGAAGGCGACGACGAGCTTGCCGGGGGCCTCGACCCGCTCGAGCACGACGCGGTCCATGTCGCTGTAGGCGGCCTGGACCGCGCGGGCGCGGGCCAGCATGTCCGCGAGGGTGAGGCTCGCGCCGTTGACCTCCACCGGGTCGGTGTAGAGCGCGCCGAACGCGGCCAGCGCGGCCGCGTCGTCGTCGGGCAGCGGGCGGGACCACAGGTCCATGAGCCGGTCGACGAGGTCGGTGGTGGTCGGGTTCATGATCGTCCTCCGATCGGACGGGGCGGTGCGGGTCAGGGCAGGTCCATCCCGGCGGCCACGGCGGCCGCCTCGCGGCGCCCGGGCACGCCGAGCTTCTGGAGCACGGCGGAGACGTGGTGGTCGACGGTGCGGACGGAGAGCACGAGGTCCTGGGCGATCTCGGCGTTGGTGCGCCCCGCGACGAGGCGGCCGAGGATCACGAGCTGGCGCTCGGTGAGGCCCGCGGGGTTCGTGCGCGTCCCGGGCCCCGGGGTACCGACCGCACGCCGAGCTCGCGCAGGCGGCGCCGGGCCCGGGCGGCCGCGGGCCGCGCGCCGAGGCCGTCGAGCAGGGCCAGGGCCTCGAGGACGTCGTCGACGCCGCCCTCGAGCAGCTCGAGGGCCTGCTCGTAGGGCGCACCGAGGTCGCGCCACCCCGCGGCCGCGGCCCGGTGCTCACCGCGGATGCCGGCGGCCAGGGGCTCCGGGCACCCCGGGAACGGCGTCACGTCGTCGCCGAGGCGCCGTCGCCAGCGCACCAGCTCGGCGCGCTGGCGGGCCGGGCCGGGCCCGCGGAGGCGGGCGCCGAGGCGGTCCAGCGCGGCTCGTGCGCGGGCGGTGTCGCCGGCGAGCCAGGCCTGCTCGACCTCGGCGAGCAGCGCGGGCACCAGCTCGTAGCGGCTGTCGGCGCGGTGTCCGTAGTCCAGCGCCCACGCGACGACGTCCGCGGCGTCGTCGGCGCCCCGCCGCACGAGCAGCCGGGCGAGCCCGGGCAGCGTGTAGCGGGTCGCGGCCGACTCGCCGCCGTCGCGGTGGCCGGCCAACGCCCGCAGCCCGGCCTCCGCCGCGTCCCACTCCCCGCGCACGGCCCGCCACCGCAGGAGGTGGGCCTCGAGGTGCTCCCGGTAGAGGTCGAGGTCGCGCTCCTCGACGTAGGCGATGCCCTCCTCCGCGACGGCCACCGCCTCGGCGCAGCGGCCGACCTCCCAGAGGTCCTGGACGGTGAGGACGAAGCCGTGCATCGCGAACACGTGGTGCCCCGCGGCCACCGCCAGCTCGCGGGCGCGGGTCATGTCGGCGTCGCCCTCGGGGTCGTCGAGCAGGACCCGCGTCCGGCCGCGCAGCATCAGCGCCAGCGCCTCGAGTGCCGGCACCCCCACGGCCCGGGCCATCGGCAGCGCGACCTCGGCGACCGCGAGGGCCTCGGTGTAGCGGTCGAGGGTCGAGAGCAGCAGGCCCCGGTAGGACAGCGCGAACGCGAGCGAGGGCCCGGGGCCGCCCTGCTCCAGGTCGGCCACGGCCCGGTCCGCGGCGGCCATCGCCTCCGCCGGCCGGGCCAGGCCCCACAGCGTCGGCCCCAGCGGCACCCGCGCCTCGCCGAGCGCGACCGGGTCGCCCAGCTGCTCGCGCAGCCGTACCGCGGCCTCCCCCGCCACGAGCGCGAGGGCCAGCTGGTTGCGCGTGAAGTGCGCCGACGCGCAGGCGGTGAGCATGGCCGCGCGGTCGGCGTCGGGGACCAGGTGCCGGCGGCTCAGGACGTGCTCGTAGAGGGCGATCTCCTGCGCGAGCGCCCCGGCCCGGCCGGCCTGCCGTGCCGCCTCGGGGCCGTGCGCCACGACGGCGGCGTCGTCGCCCGCCGCGACGGCGTGGTGCACGAGGCGCGCGGGGTCGGCGTCGGGCCGGGCCGCCAGCGCGGCGAGCACCCGGGCGTGGCGGGCCATGCGGGTGGTGGCCGGCAGCGCGCACTCGACGGCCCGCCGGGCGAGCTCGTGGCGGAACCCCACGACCTGCGCGCTGACCTCGACGATCCCCGCCGCCTCGGCCGGGCCGAGCACCGCGAGGTCACCCAGCAGCTCCCGGGCCAGCGCGAGGTCGACCGCGGCGGGCACGACGGCGAGCTGCTCCAGGGCCCCGGCGGCCTCCGCCGGCAGGCGGTGCACGCGCGCGAGCACCGCGTCGACGACCGTCGGCGGCACGTGGGCGAGGTCGGCGCCGTCGCCGGCGAGCACCTCGGAGACGTAGAAGGGGTTGCCGCCGGTGAGCCGGTACAGCTCGGCCGACGTGACGTTCGTGCCGCCCGCCCAGCGCGCCACGACCGCGCGGGAGAGCCGCGCGGGACGCAGGCGGTGCACCGACGCCCCGCCCAGCGCGCCGAGGAGGCGCTGCAGCTCGTCGCCCACCTCGCCGTCCCGGTAGCTCAGGACCAGCACCGCCGGCAGCGCGTCGATCCGCCGCCCCAGGTAGCGCAGGACGTCGAGGGTGGCGCCGTCGGCCCAGTGCACGTCCTCGACGGCGAGCACCGTCGGCCGGCGCCCGTCGCCGAGCTCGGCGCGGACGGCCGCGAGCACGGCGTCGCGGTCGCCGCTCGCCAGCGCCCGCGGGAGCGGGCCGTCGGTGGTGCGCGCGGCGTCGCGCAGCGGGCCGAGTGTCCGCGGGGTCACCAGGTCGTCGCAGGCCCCCTGGAGGACCCGGGCCCGGTCGCCGACGGCGCGGAGGAAGGCGCGGACCAGGCTCGTCTTGCCGATCCCGGCCTCGCCCGCGACGAGGACGACCGAGCCGGCGCCGCCCGCCGCGCGCTCCAGCGCGGCGTCCAGCGCGGCCAGCTCCCCCGCGCGCTCCAGCAGCGTCCCGTCCACGCCGCCCGACGCTAGGGACGGGCACGGAGGCCGAGAAGCGGCCGGACCACCCACATCTCGCGCGTCGGTACCCATCTCTCGCAACGGGTGCCGACGTGGGCACCGGCCGCGCCGGGATGGGTAGGTGCCACCGATGCCCGGGGGTGGGTCGGGGGCCGACCGTGGTGGCCATCGGAAGACACCGACAGCCACACACTCCCCGAGGAGCCCACCATGACCGAGACCGTCACCCACACCGTCCGCAACGGCGTGGACACCACCAACCTGTTCGCCACGCTCGACGTGCTCAAGGGCCAGCCCGAGCTCGCCAAGTTCCGGTTCCGGGCGAACAACACCTGGATGGGCGGCTCGCACAACCGCAGCACGATCAAGGACTTCTACGCCGCGGGCGGGGAGGACACCTCCCGGGAGGCGCCGTTCACCCTCGACGCCGGCGAGCCGGCGATCCTCATCGGCGAGGACGACGGGCCCAACCCGGCCGAGTTCCTGCTGCACGCCCTGGCCGCGTGCGTGACGACCTCGCTGGTCTACGCCGCGTCCGCCCGCAAGGTGAAGCTCACCGCGGTCTCCTCGACGCTCGAGGGCGACCTCGACGTCATGGGCGCGATGGGCCTGGACGACGACGTGCGCAACGGCTTCCAGCAGATCCGCATGACCATCCGGATCGCCGGCGAGGCCACGCCCGAGAAGCTGCGCGAGGTCGTGCAGCGCGGCACCGACCGCTCGGTGGTGTTCGACAGCATCACCCACGGCGTGCCGGTCACCGTCGACGTCGTCACCGACTGAGCTCCCCGGTGGCCGGGCGCGACCCGCCCGGCCACCGGCGGCCCCACCCACGGAGGTACGCCATGACCACCCGCCACGACGTCGTGGTCGTCGGCGGCCGGGCTGCCGGTGCCGCGACGGCCCTGCTGCTGGCCCGCGCCGGGCTCGATGTCCTGGTCCTCGAGACCGGGCGCCCCGGCACCGACACCCTCTCCACCCACGCGCTCATGCGCGGCGCGGTGGTCCAGCTCGAGCGCTGGGGGCTCACCGGCGCGATCGACCGCGCCGGCACCCCCGCCGTGCGCGCCACCGAGTTCCACTACCTCGACGACGGGGACGACGACGTCACCACCGTGCACGTCCGTCCCGGCCAGAGCCCGCTGCGCGCCCCCCGGCGCACCGTCCTCGACCGCGTCCTCGTGGACGCGGCCGCGGCGGCCGGCGCCGAGGTCCGTTTCTCGACCCGGGTCACCGGCGTCCTGCGCGATCCGCGGGGCGCGGTGTGCGGCGTGGAGCACCTGACGCGCGGGACCCGCGCGGCCGGCCGTGCCCACGCCCCCCTGGTCGTCGGCGCCGACGGGCGGCGCTCCACGATCGCCGCCGCGGTCGACGCCCCCGTCGAGCACGCCGGGACCGCGTCGAGCGCCGTGCTCTACACCTACGTCGCGGGGCTGCCGCGCGACCGCTACCGGTGGTGCTACCGCCCCGGCAGCACCGCGGGCGTCGTCCCCACCAACGACGGCCTGGCCTGCGTGTGGACCGGCGCCCCCGCGGCCCGGTTCGCCGAGCTGCACCACGACCTCGACGGCGGCTTCCGCCGGCTGCTCGCGGAGACCTCGCCGGCGCTGGCCGCCGACGTCGCCGCCGGCACCGTCGAGGGTCCGGTCCGCGGCTTCCCTGGCGCGGCGGGCTTCCACCGCACCGCGTCCGGGCCCGGCTGGGCCCTGGTCGGCGACGCCGGCTACTTCAAGGACCCGCTGACCGCCCACGGCATCACCGACGCCCTGCGCGACGCCGAGCTGCTGGCCCGCGCCGTCACCGCGTCACCCGGCGGCGGGACCGCCCGCCGCGACGCGCTGCGCGACTACCAGGACACCCGCGACCGGCTCTCGGCCGACGTCGCCGCGATCACCGAACGGATCGCGTCCTACGCCTGGGACCTCGCCGAGCTGCGCGACCTGCTGCCCGCCCTGAGCCGGGCCATGCGTCCCGAGACCGCGGCCCTGACCGCGCTCGACACCCCCACCACGCTCGCCGCCTGAGGAGGAAACCGCCGTGACCACCATCATCGACCCCGAACTGACCGTCCGCCTGGGGTCGCTGCACCCCGACGAGGTCGCCCGCATCCACGACTACGCCACCGCCGCCTTCCTCTGGCGCGGGATGCGCCAGGCCGAGGCGCTCGAGGTGGCCCGCGGCCTGCACTGGCGGGCCGTGGGCCGGGACCCCGACCCGCCGGCCCGAGAGATCGTCGCGGCCCTCGCGCTGCACCCGCTGCCCGACGCCGACCTCGACCGGCTGGCGGGCCTGCTCGACGCGCACGACCGGGTCGACGACCGGCGGGAGGGCCGGGCCGGCACCCGGCCCCGGATCGAGCACCACCGGCGCACCGGCCGCCGCCTCGCCGCCGCGGTGATCCTGCTCGACACGGCGGGCACGATCGTGTGATGGGCTGCCGGTGGGCGCGGGAGGACGAGGTCGCGCTGCTCGAGGACGTCCAGCGCGAGGCGTCGCTGATCTGGGACGAGTACCGCGCCGACCTCCTCGCGCACCCCGAGGCCATCGAGGTCCCGGTCGCGCAGGTCCGCGCGCTTCGTGTGCGGGTGGACGAGCAGGGCGGCGAGGTCACCGGCTTCGCCGCCGTGCTGCCGCTGCCCGACGGCGACGTCGAGCTCGACGGGCTGTTCGTGCGGCCCGCCCACATGCGCCGCGGCATCGGGGCCCGGCTCGTCGCGGACGCGGCGGGCCGGGCCCGCGCCGCGGGTGCCGCGCGGATGGTCGTCACGGCCAACCCGCGGGCCGAGGGGTTCTACGTGCGTGCCGGCTTCCGCACGGTCGGGTCGGCGCCGACGCGGTTCGGCCCGGCGATCCGCATGGAGATGCTCCTGTGAGCCCGGTCCTCGAGCGCGACGCCGCCCTCGCCGAGCTGGACGCGGCCCTGGCCGACGCCCGCGCCGGCGAGGGCCGCGTCGTGCTGCTCGCCGGCGAGGCCGGCATCGGCAAGACGACCGTGCTGCGGACGTTCACCGCCGGACTGCCCCGCGGGACCCGCCTGCTGGCGGGCGCGTGCGACGACCTCGTCACCGCCCGCCCGTTCGGCCCCCTGCACGACCTGGCCCGCGACGCCGCCGACGGCCTGCGCACAGCGCTGCGGGCGGGCGACGCCGGGGCGGTGCACGACGCGGTGCTCGCGGAGCTGGCCGCGGCACGCAGCGGAGCGGAGCTGCCGCACGGGGCACAGCCGGGGACCGTCCTGGCGGTCGAGGACGTGCACTGGTCCGACGAGGCCACGCTCGACGTCCTCGCCGTTGCGGCCGCGCGCATCGAGCGCCTGCCCGCGGTGCTCGTGCTGACCTACCGCGACGACGAGGTCGACGCCGGCTCCCGGCTGCAGCGCCTGCTCGGAGGCCTGCCGGCGCGGGCCACCCGGCGCCCGCCGCTGCCCGCGCTGTCGGTGGCCGCCGTCGGCGAGCTCGCCGGCGACGGCGGGCTGCGGGTGCACGCCTCCACCCGCGGCAACCCGTTCCTCGTCACCGAGCTCGTCGCGGCCCGCGGCGAGGGGCTGCCGGTGTCGGTGCGCGACGCCGTCCTCGCCCGGGTCGCCGACCTGCCCGCGCCGTCGCGCGAGCTGCTCGAGCTGCTCGCCGTCGTGCCCGGCCGCGCCGAGCGGGCGCTGCTCGACGAGCTGGCCCCGGGCTGGCCCGCGGCCCTCGAGGTCCCCGAGCGACGCGGGATCGTCGAGCTGCCCGGCGACGCCGTCGCCTTCCGCCACGAGCTCGCGCGCCAGGCCGTCGAGGTGTCCCTGCCGGCGGCGCGGAGGCTCGCCCGCGAGCAGGCGGTGCTCGACGCGCTGCGGCGGCGCGACCCGACCGACCACGCCCGCGTGCTGCACCACGCCGCGCCCGGCGTCGACGTCGACGCGGTGCTCGCGCACGCGCCCCTCGCCGCCCGCGCCGCGGCCGCGGCCGGCGCCCACCAGCAGGCGCTCGCCTTCTTCGTCCAGCTCGAGCCGCACGTCGACCACCTCCCCGACGCCGAGCGCGCGGCGATCGCGCTGGAGCACGCGTGGGAGCTCTACTGCGCCCACCGCGTCGAGGACGCCGTCGCGATGGCCCGCCGCGCGGTGGCGCTGCGCGAGACCGGCGACGACACGGCCGCGACGGTCCGCGCGCTGGTCGGGCTCTCACGCCACCTCTACATCCGCGGCGACGTCGCCGACGCCGCCGCCACCCTCGAGCGGGCGGTCGCGCTCGACCCGTCGTCGGTGCTCGCCCGCACCCACCGCGGGGTGCTGCGCGTGCTCGCCGACGACGAGGAGGCCGGCATCGCGGAGCTCGCGGACGTCGGCGCCGCCGCCGAGCCCGGCCTCGCCGCCCTGGGCACCGTCTACCGCGGGCTGGGCCGCGCGTTCCTCGGGCAGGCCGACGGGCCGGCGCTCGTGCGCGCCGGGCTCGACGCCGCCGAGGCCGCCGGGCAGGGCGAGCACGTCGCGCGCGGCTACACCAGCCTGGTCAAGGCGCTGCGCCGGCTCGGGCGCGACGACGAGGTCCCGGCCGCCGTCGCCGAGGGGCTGGCCCGCACGCGGTCGGGCGACTTCCTCTCGCACGGCTACTCGCTCGAGGCGTTCGGGCTGCAGCTCATGGTCGACGACGGCCGGTGGGACGCGGCCGAGGCCGGCCTGCGGCGGCTGGTGGCCACGGTGCCGGAGGCCGGGATCCTGGCCCGCGAGACGCTGCCGCCGCTGGGCCGGCTCCTCGCGCGCCGCGGCGACCCCGACGCCGACGACGTCCTGGCGCGGGCGTGGGCGCTCGCGACGCGCGCCGACAGCCTCCCGGTGCTGCTCACGACCGGGGCCGCGCTCGCCGAGCGGGCCTGGGGCGACGGCGACGGCGCGCGCGAGCACGCGCGCCTGCGCGCGCTGGTCGACCGCTCCCGCCGCCCCGGCCTCGCCGGGCCCCGCGGCGACCTGCTGCGCCAGGCCCGGCGCTGCGGCCTCGACGCGGCGCCCGACGACGACCTCTGGCCCCGGCACGCCCTGGCCCTCGCGGGCGACCACACCGCGGCCGCCGCGGCCTGGTCCGGGCACCCCTACGAGCAGGCGCTGGAGCTGATCGAGGGCACCGACGCCGAGGTGGTCGAGGGCCTGCGGACGCTCGACGAGCTCGGCGCCGCTCCGGCCGCCCGGCTCGCTCGGCGGCGCCTGCAGGCCCGCGGGGTGCGCCGCATCCCCCGCGGGCCGCAGGCCGGCACCCGCGCCGACCCCGACGGCCTCACCCCGCGCCAGGCCGACATCCTCGCCCTCCTGGCCGACGGGCTGACCAACGCGGCGATCGCCGAGCACCTCGTGCTCTCGGTGCGCACCGTCGACCACCACGTGTCGGCCGTGCTGGAGAAGCTCGGCGTGGGGACGCGGGGCGAGGCCGCGGCGCGCTGGTCAGGCCGCCACCAGGGCGCGTGAGGCGGCGAGCTCGACGGCCAGGTGGTCGGCGAGGTACTCGGCGTCGGCACCCACCCCGTCGAGGAAGCTCGACGAGCGCCGGTATTGCCACTTCAGGCCCAGGAAGCACAGGCCCGGCGCGGCGGTCACCCCGCGGTCGTGCACGGGCTCGCCGGCGGCGTCGAGCACGTCGGCGTCCACCCAGGAGAAGTCCCGCCGGAACCCGGTGGCCCACACGACGCCGCCCACGTCCGCGAGGTCGAGCGTCGCGGCGGCGCCGGCCGCCCAGGGCGCCTCGCGGGCCGCCCGCGGCTCCTCGGCCGGGCAGTCCAGCCCGCGGCGCGCGACGAAGCCGTCGACCCGGGCGCGGAAGCGCACGGCGTTGGCCTCCGCGTCGGCGACGATCCCCGGCAACGAGCCGTCGAACGTCGCGACCCCGTCCCGGATCCCCACGAGCCGGCCGTGCGGCGCGACGCCCTCGGCGACGAGCCGGTGCAGGTCCAGGTCGCGGACGCCGCCCGTCAGCACGGCGTTCGGGGTGCGCGTGGCCGACGGGTCCGGCAGCGACGCGCGCGTCCGACCCAGCGTGCCCATGCGGTCCATCCACCAGTAGGTGTCGTGGCCCCGGTAGCGCCGCGGCAGGCTCTTGTGCCGCCCGACCGCGACGTGCACGGTGCGCCCGGCACGGGCGAGCTCGCCCGCGATCTGCTGCCCGGACGGGCCCGCGCCGACCACGAGCACCGCGCCGGGCGGGAGCTGGTCGGGACGCCGGTAGTCGCGGGTGTGCACCTGGGCCACGTGCGCCGGCAGCGACGCGGCGAGGGCCGGCACGACGGGCCGGTCCAGGTCGCCGGTGGCGACGACGACGGCGCGCGCGAGCACGTCGCTCCTCTCCCCGTCGGCGCGGGCGGTGCGCACCCGCCACCACCCGCCGGTGCCCCACTCGACGGCCTCCACGGTGACGCCCTCGCGCACGTCGGCGCCGGTCTCGGCGGCGTAGCCGGCGAGCATGTCGGCCACCTCGCGGCCGGTCATGAAGCCGTCGGGGTCGTCGCCGGTGTAGCGCCGGCCCGGCAGGCGGGTCTGCCAGTTCGGGCTGAGCAGCGTGAACGAGTCCCACCGCTCGTGGCGCCACCGCTGTCCGACCCGCCCTTTCTCGAGCACCACGTGCCCGAGGCCGCGGGTGGTCAGGCAGCGGCTCATCGCGAGCCCGGCCTGCCCGGCGCCGATCACGACCACGTCCGTGACGTCCATCGTCGTCTCCCTCTCCTCCGTCGGTGCGACCGACGCTAGGGACGGCGGGCGCCGCGGCCATCGGGAGCGCGTGCCCACTCCGGGCGCCCCGACTGCCCATCTCCCCACGTCCCGCCCGGCATGGGCAGGTACTGCAGCGGAGATGGGTGGTCGCTCCCGACGAGGCGCGGCCCTGCCCAAGGCCACGCTCGGTGACGTCGCCGGACGACCCCCGTCCGGCCCGCGAGGAGGGGAATCCCCATGACCGTCACGGAGCTCCGGCCGCCCGCGGTCACCGTGCGCGAGCTGCGCCCCGGCGAGACCGAGGTGCTCGACGCGGTGTTCGCCGGCCTGTCCGACCGCAGCCGCTACCTGCGCTTCCACGGCGCCACGCCCCGGCTCACCGGTGCGGTGCGCCGCCACCTGACCGCCGTCGACGGCCGCCGCCACCTGGCCGTCGCTGCCCACGGCCCGCAGGGCGAGCCGATCGGCATCGCCCGCCTGGTGTCCCTCGGCCTGCGCGACGCCGAGCTGGGCATCGAGGTCGTCGACGCGTGGCAGGGCCGCGGCATCGGCCGCCGGCTGCTGACCGCCGTCGCCGCCCGCGGCCGCGAGGAGCGCTACACGCGCCTCGTCGCCGACGTGCTCACCGAGAACACCGGCATGCGCGTCCTGCTCGCCTCGGTGCTGCCGATCCTGTCCGTCGAGAGTGACGGGCCCGAGACCACCCTCGTCGCGGACCTCCGCGCCGCCCTGCCCACCCGCATCACCGCGCTCGCCCGCGCGGCCGCCTGACCGACCCCGGGAGACCCGCCGTGACCACCGCGCTCACCACTCCGCTGACCGCCCTCACCACCGACCTCGACGCCGCCGTGCGCGACAGCGTCCCCGGCGCCGAGCGCGTCGACGCCGTCGCCCATGCCCTGGCCCCGCACCTCGGCGATCCACGATTGCTCCGGCCCGACCAGTGCGTCGGGGACCCCGAGCACTACCGCCAGCACCTGCTGCACGTCGCCGACGACGGCGCGTTCTCGCTGGTGGCGCTCGTGTGGCTGCCCGGCCAGACGACCCCGATCCACGACCACCTGTCGTGGTGCGTGGTCGGCGTCCACACCGGCGAGGAGCACGAGACCACCTACGGGCGCGCGGGCGACGGCCTCGTCGTCACCGGCGAGACCGTCGCCGGGCCGGGGACCGTGACCGGCCTGCTGCCGCCCGGCGACATCCACCGCGTCACCAACACCGCGCCGGGCACCGCGATCTCGCTGCACGTCTACGGGCTCGACGTCTCCCGCCGCGGCTCGAGCATCCGCCGCCGCTACGACCTGCCCGTCATCGGCTGACCCGGGCGCCGCCCAAGGAAGGTGTATCGTTGGTGTATGGCCCGCACCAACATCGACCTCGATGACGAGCTGGTGGCCGAGGCCATGCGGCGCTACGGGTTGACCACCAAGAAGGATGCCGTCGACCTCGCCCTGAGACGGCTGGTCGGGCCACGCCTCTCCCCGGAGTTCCTGGACAGCCTCGAGGGCATCGGGTGGGTCGGTGACCTGGACGAGATGCGGGGTGCCGAGGCGAGCGGGTGGAGCTGATCGATTCGTCGGCCTGGATCGAGTACCTACGGGCCACCGGCTCGCCGGCCGCCATCGAGGTCCGCCGCCTCCTGCACGAGCAGCTCTCCGACGTCGTCACGACCGAGCCGATCGTCATGGAGCTGCTCGCCGGGGCCCGCGACGATCGGGCACTCACCCAGCTGGAGACGCTGACGAACGGCCTGCGCCTGCTCCGGGTGAACGGCGGAGCGGACTACCACGACGCTGCTCACGTGTACCGGGCCGCCCGCGCCGGTGGCGCCACGGTACGGACGCTCGTCGACTGTCTCATCGCCGTCGTCGCGGCGCGCACGGGCGCTGTCCTGGTCCACCGGGACCGGGACTTCGACGCGCTCGCCCGCGCGCTCCCCGCACTCCGGGTGCGCTCGCTCCGCTGACCGACCGTCGCTCAGCGGCGGGCCGGCACCGGGGTCCGGTGGTCGCCGACGCCGAAGGCCGCCGGGTCGTCCACGTCGACGATCCGGCGGCCGAGCGGGGTCAGCGAGACCGGGATGAGCTTGAGGTTCGCCCACGCGAACGGGATGCCGACGACCGTCACGGCGAGCGCGATGGCCGTGGCGACGTGGCCGAGCGCGAGCCACCACCCGGCCACGACGAACCAGACGATGTTGCCCAGCGTCGAGCCGACGCCGGCGTCGGCTCGACGCTCGATGCGGCTGCCGAAGGGCCACAGCGCGAACAGCGCGATCCGGAACGACGCGATGCCCCACGGGATCGTGACGATGAGGATGCAGCAGATGACGCCCGCCACCAGGTAGCCCAGCGCCATCCACACGCCCGCCAGCACCAGCCAGACGAGGTTGAGCAGGGTCCGCAGCAGGCTCATGGACCCAGCCTGCCACCGTCCGCGTGGATCGTCCGTTACGTCAGCTGCCGGCCCTTCGTCTCCGGCAGCGTCAGGATGATGAGGAAGGCGATCAGCGCGCCGGCCGCGACGTACCAGAAGAAGAGGTCGGGACGGCCGGCGCCCGAGAACACCGCGATCAGCAGCGGCGCGGTGCCGCCGAACAGCGCGACGGTCAGGTTGTACCAGGCACCGATCCCCAGGGCCCGCAGCTCGGTCGGGAACAGCTCGCTCATGATCGCCGGCGCGATCGAGGACATGAAGGTGTAGAGCCCGAGACCGACGACGAACACGATGACGAGGTTGAGCAGCGGCGGCCGGTCGGTGATCAGCAGGCTCAGCGGCACCGTGATCACGGTCATCAGCCCCGACCAGACGAGCAGCTGGGGCTTGCGTCCCCACCGGTCCGCGGCGGCGCCCATGGGGTACTGCAGCGCGATGAACACGAGCGTGCCGATCGAGAGCGCGAGGAACACCTCGCCGCCGTCGGCCCCGCGGAACTGCACGGCGAACGGCGTCAGGGCGCTGAAGAACGTGTAGAAGCACAGCGTCGAGAGCAGCGTGAAGCCGAAGAGCTGCAGCACGGCCTTCGGGTGCTCCCGCAGCGTCAGCAGCAGCGGGTTGCGCGTCGCCCGTGCCCGCTCGGCGTTCTCCTCGAACTGCTCGGTCTCGGCCAGCGTGCGGCGCAGCCACAGCCCGACCAGCCCGAGCACGCCGCCGACGAGGAACGCGATCCGCCAGCCCCACGACTCGAGCTGCGGGCGGGTGAGCGTCGTCGTCAGCAGCAGGCCGAGGACGCTCGCGAGCAGCAGCGCGATGCCCGTCGAGATGTAGAAGAAGCTCGAGTAGCGGCCGCGGTGGGCCGGGGGCGCGATCTCGCCGAGGTAGGCGCTGGCGTTGGACACCTCGCCGCCGAGGCTCAGACCCTGGGCGATCCGGGCGAGCAGCAGCAGGATCGGCGCGAGCCAGCCGACCGCCTGGTACGTCGGCAGGACCGCGATGATCAGCGACCCGCCCGCCATGAGCAGGATCGTCACGAGCATCGCCCACCGGCGTCCGCGCAGGTCGGCGAGCCGGCCGAGCAGGATCCCGCCGAGCGGGCGGAAGAAGAACGCGAGCGCGTAGGTGCTCGTCGTGCCGATGAGCGCCAGCGTCGGGCTGGACTTGTCGAAGAACTGCGACGAGAAGTAGACGGCGAACGTCGCGTAGATCGTCCAGTCGAACCACTCGATCGCGTTGCCGACGCTCGCGGCGACGAGCGTGCGTACCGGCAACCGGTGGCGCTCGGTACTCGTCCGATCGGACACCTGGCTCATCCGTGCTCCTCCCGCTCGCCCCCGTGCGACGGAGCGTAGTCGAGCGTGTGAGGCGGGTGAAGTGTCACGCGCGGACGATCCCCACCTTCCCGCCGCGGCCCGCGTCGGCGACCTCGTAGGCGCGGGCGGCGTCGTCGAGCGCGAACCGGTCGGTGACGACGCGCTCGGGGTGCAGGTCCCAGCGGGCGAGGCGCTCGAGCAGCTCGGCCATCCGCCAGGTCGGCGCCACCCACGAGCCGTGCACGGTGAGCTGGCGGTGGATGAGCACGGCGCTGACGTCGACCGTCAGCGTCGCGCCCTCGCCGACGAGCGCGCAGCGGCCGTGACGGCGGGTGTGGCGCAGCGCGGTGAGCTGGGCGGCGCCGACGCCGGCGCAGTCGACGCTGACCTCGGCACCGTCCCCGAGCAGGTCGACGAGCTCGTCCTCGTCGCCCTCGACGGCCACGTCGACCGCGCCGAGGTCCCGGGCCAGCGCCCGGCGCTCGGGCGATGGGTCGGTGCCGACCACCCACGGCGAGCCCATCGCCGACGCCAGCATCCCGACCGCCAGCCCGACCGGCCCCAGACCCGTGACCAGCACCTGCTCGCCGCCGGCCAGCGCGACCCGGCACAGCGCCTCGTAGGCCGTCGCGAAGCCGCAGGCGACGCACGCGCCGTCGAGGAACGTCAGCGTGTCGGGCAGCACGAGCAGGTCGCGCTCCTCGGCGAGCAGCGCCTCGGCGTGCCCGCCGTCGCGCTGCCAGCCGTAGGCCCGCCGCCGCGGCGAGGTGCAGCTGATCTGGTAGCCGCGGCGGCACTCGTCGCACTGGCCGCAGCCGCTGATGTGGTAGACGACCACCCGGTCGCCGACGCGGATCCGCTCGACGTCCGGGCCGACCGCGACGACCTGCCCGCTCGGCTCGTGCCCGCCGACGACGTCCTGGTAGGCCTCGGGGCCCTCGCCGAGGTGCTCGCGGTAGATGGCCCGCAGGTCGCTGCCGCAGATCGTCGAGGCGCGGACGTCGACGACGACCTGGCCGGGGCCCGGCACGGGGTCGGGCACCTCCCGCAGCTCGATCCGCCGCCCGCCCGGGAGGTAGACACCGCGCACGCTCAGCTCCTCTCGGCGGCCCAGCGGCGGAGCTCGGCCGCCCGGATCTTCGTGCCGTTGGTGCCCGACGTCGTTGGCATCGCGTCGACGACGTGCACCGCCGCCGGCACCTTGAACGCCGCCAGCGCCTCGCGGCACCACGCCACCAGATCGTCCCCCGCCGGGGCGGCGCCCGCCGCCGGGACGACGAACCCGACCGCGATCGTGGCGCCGTCCGGGCCGGGCACGCCGACGACCTTGGCGGTCGCGACCCCGGGGTGGGCCGCGAGCCGCAGCTCGATCTCGGCGGGGTCGACGAGGAAGCCGCGCAGGCGCAGGGCGTCGCCGCGGCGGCAGACGTAGACGAACGCGCCCTCGTCCACCAGCGCGCCGAGGTCGCCCGAGCGGAACCAGCCGTCGGCGGTCCACACCTCGGGCACCTCGGCGCCGAGGTAGGCGTCGACGACGTTCGGCCCGCGGAACTGGATCTCACCTTCCTGGCCGGGCGCGAGGAGCTCCTCGGTGTCCGGGTCCACGACGCGCACGCCGATGCCGGGGTGCACCACGCGCCCGCCGCCGACGACACACCCCGGCGCGGGCTCGTCGTCGGGCCACGTCGCGGCCAGGGCGAAGACCTCCGACGAGCCGTAGACGCCGGCGACCCGCACACCGTGCCCGCCGAGCCACGCCGCGAGCTCGGCCGAGCGGCCCTGGAAGTCGGCGACGCCCCACCACCGCCAGCTCGACAGGTCGCGCGGTCTCGCCGTCCAGACCTCGTGCAGGCGCAGGACGAGGTCGTCGCCGCTGGCCAGGTGGGTGACGCGGTGCCGCGCGACGTGGTCGAGCACGCGGTCGGCGTCGAACACCGGCTCGAGCAGCACGGTGGCGCCGGCCGCGAGCCCGGCCGTCACGGCGTTGTAGCCGAAGACGCCCGACAGCGGCAGCGCGCCGAGCACGACGTCGCCCTCGCCCAGCCCGAGCACGGCCGCGTCGGCGACGGCGTGGGTGAGCACGGACGCGGTGGTGTGGGCCGCGAGCTTGGGCAGGCCGGTCGAGCCCGACGTCGTGAAGGCGACGGCCAGGGCGTCCGGGTCCGACGGGGCGGGCTCGGGGCCGTCGTCGCGCCGCGGGGTCCAGGCGCCGGCGCCGACGTCGTAAGGGGCCGGGTCGGCCGTGCTGCCCCCGGGCCCGGTGACCACCGCGACCGCCGGCACGACCCCGCTGTGCTCGACCGCCGTGCGCAGGCGGTCGCGCAGGTCGAGACCATGGAAGCCGTGCGCGACCGCGACGAGCCCGGGCCGGGCGCGCCCGAGCACGTGCGCGACGTCCTCGACGCCGTAGCGGGTGTTGATCCCGACGACGTGGGCCCCGCGCGCGGCCACGGCGCACTGCCAGACCAGGGCGTCGCTCCAGTTCGGCATCCACACCCCGACCGCGTCGCCCGCGCCCACGCCGTGCCCCCGCAGCTCCTCGGCGAGCCCGCGGACCCGCCGCCACAGCTCGCCGCGGGTCACGGGGTGCGTCACGCCGTCCTCGGTGGTGTCGATGACGGCCGTGACGTCGGGGTCGCGGCGGGCGAGGCGCCCGAGCAGGTCCGGGAGGTCGGCGGGCCGCTCGCCCGGGGCGGGGAAGTGCGAGACCGGGTGCGGGACGACGGCCGGGCGTTCGGTCACCGGGTCGATGGTGGACGAGACGACGAAGGGCCGCACCCCTCGCGGGGGTGCGGCCCTTCGGGTGCCGGTGTCGGCGTGGACTAGAAGTCCATGCCGCCCATGCCGCCGGTCGGGTCGGCAGCGGCGCCACCGCCCTTCTCCGGCTTGTCCGCGACCACGGCCTCCGTGGTCAGGAACAGCGCGGCGATCGACGCGGCGTTCTGCAGCGCCGAGCGGGTGACCTTGGCGGGGTCGATGATGCCCGCGGCGATCAGGTCCTTGTACTCGCCGGTGGCGGCGTCGAGGCCCTCACCGGTGTTGAGCCCACGGACCTTCTCGGCCACGACGCCGGGCTCGTGGCCGGCGTTGTGGGCGATCTGCTTCAGCGGCGCCTCGAGCGCGGTGCGCACGATGTTGGCGCCGGTGGCCTCGTCCCCGTCGAGCCCGAGGCCCGAGAAGACGTCGCCCACCGAGGCCTGCAGCAGGGCGACGCCGCCGCCGGCGACGATGCCCTCCTCGACCGCGGCCTTGGCGTTGCGGACCGCGTCCTCGATGCGGTGCTTGCGCTCCTTGAGCTCGACCTCGGTGGCGGCACCGGCGCGGATCACCGCGACGCCGCCGGCCAGCTTGGCGAGACGCTCCTGGAGCTTCTCGCGGTCGTAGTCGGAGTCGCTGCGCTCGATCTCGGACCGGATCTGCTGCACGCGGCCCTGGATCTGGTCGGCCTGGCCCGCGCCGTCCACGATCGTGGTCTCGTCCTTGGAGACGGTGACCTTGCGGGCGCGGCCCAGCAGGCTGAGGTCGGCGGTGTCGAGCTTGAGGCCGACCTCCTCCGAGATGACCTCGCCGCCGGTGAGGATGGCCATGTCGGCCAGCATCGCCTTGCGGCGGTCGCCGAAGCCGGGGGCCTTGACGGCGACCGACTTGAAGGTGCCGCGGATCTTGTTGACGACCAGGGTGGCCAGGGCCTCGCCCTCGACGTCCTCCGAGATGATCGCCAGCGGCTTGCCGGACTGCATGACCTTCTCCAGCAGCGGGAGGAGGTCCTTCACCGACGAGATCTTCGAGGACATGAGCAGGATGTACGGGTCATCCAGCTCCGCCTCCATCCGGTCCTGGTCGGTGACGAAGTAGGGCGAGATGTAGCCCTTGTCGAAGCGCATGCCCTCGGTGAGCTCGAGCTCGAGCCCGAAGGTCTGCGACTCCTCGACGGTGATGACGCCTTCCTTGCCGACCTTGTCCATCGCCTCGGCGATGAGCTCGCCGATCTGCGAGTCGCCGGCGGAGATCGACGCGGTGGCGGCGATCTGCTCCTTGGTCTCGACCTCCTTGGCCGACTTCAGGAGCTGCTGCGAGACGGCCTCGGTGGCCTTCTCGATGCCCTTCTTCAGCGACATCGGGTTGGCACCGGCGGCCACGTTGCGCAGACCCTCGCGGACGAGGGCCTGGGCGAGGACGGTCGCGGTGGTCGTGCCGTCACCCGCGACGTCGTCGGTCTTCTTCGCGACCTCCTTGACGAGCTCGGCCCCGATCTTCTCCCAGGGGTCCTCGAGCTCGATCTCCTTCGCGATCGAGACGCCGTCGTTGGTGATGGTGGGGGCGCCCCACTTCTTCTCCAGGACGACGTTCCGGCCGCGGGGGCCGAGGGTCACCTTGACGGCGTCCGCGAGGCTGTTCATGCCCCGCTCGAGGCCGCGGCGGGCCTCCTCGTCGAACGCGATCATCTTGGCCATGCGGGTGGTCCTCCGATGAGAGACGTGCTCGGCCAGGCGCGGTGCCCGCGACGGACGACCGGCATCCATGGCGCCGGCCTCACCGTCCCGACCTGGCACTCGACGATACCGAGTGCCAAGTCCATGCTGGCACTCGGGTCAGGCGAGTGCAACCGACCCCGCACCGGGGTGTCGCCTCACCCCAGGAGCACGACGAGCAGCACGACCAGCAGCACCACGACGACGCCGGCGGTGATCGGGATCCACGGCGCCGGGACCCGGCCGCCGTCGCGGGCGAACGAGCCGTCGCGGTCGGGCGGCAGGGGGTCGCGCAGCCGCATCGGCGGGGCCACCGACGACCGTGTCAGCGGCCCGGACGGCGGCCCGCCGGGGTGGGTGTGCGGCGCCGGGAACGGGCCGGAGGGGCCGTGCGGCGGGGGCGGCCCGGGGCGCGCCGGGAGCGGGCCGGACGGGGGCCGCTCCGGAGGGACCTCGTCCGTCGGGCGGCGGGCCTCGACCGGCTCGGCACGCTGACCGTCGTCCGTCGCCGGCGGCACCGGGGTCGCCGCGGGCACGGCCGACACCGGCGCGGCGGGCGGGGCCGGTCGCACGGGCGCGACGCGGCCGACCGGCGGCACCGGCGGCGGTCCCGGGCGG